>NZ_JBSFHA010000046.1:0-85722 GCF_053596855.1 Streptomyces sp. NPDC001617 | reverse complement strand
CCAAAAGCACCGTTATTCAGGATCACCCATCTCCGCGACCGGTCCAAGGCCTCCGTGAACGAGCAGGCGTCGACCTTCGATCAGCGCTGAGCCCGTTCGAGCACGCGGCGTCCGGTCAGCCCGATGACCGCATTGAGCCCCCTATCTCCTACTGCTTCTTGTCTGCCGCCCAGCACCACTGTCCGTTAGGAAACGGAGCCCTCTCGTGAGTCAGCCCAGCGCGATCCACCTCGAGCGCACCACCCTCCAGACCGCCAGGATCACCTTCGCGAATCCTCCTGTGAACCTCATGGTTCCCGAGGCCGTGGTGAGGCTGCACGAAATCGTCTGCGGGTTCGACGAGGACCCGGATATCCAGGTCGTCGTCTTCTCCAGCGAGGTCCCCGACTTCTTCATCAACCACTTCGACGGCGCCGCGGCGGGCGACCTGCCCGTACCCCAGCACGAGGACGACCCGCCGGTCTGGACCGACATGGTCATGCGGTTGAGTAAGGCCTCGTACGTCAGCATCGCGGCCATCCGCGGCCGTACCCGCGGCGCCGGCAACGAGTTGGCTCTCGCGTGCGACCTGCGGTACGCCAGTCGCGAGAAGGCGATCTTCGGGCAGCCCGAGGTCGGCATCGGAATCGTTCCCGGCGGAGGCGGAGCCGAGCGACTCCCCCGATCCATTGGCCGCGACCGAGCGCTCGAGGCCATTCTCAGCAGCGTCGACTACGACGCCGACGTGGCCGAGCGCTGGGGGTGGGTCACACGAGCCCTGCCCGACGCGGAACTCGACGCCTTCGTCGACGCGACGGTCGCCCGCCTCGCCTCCTTCGACCGGCAGGCATTGACGACCGCGAAGTCGATGGTCAACCGAGCGACGCTGCCGCCGGACGCCGACCTGATCGCCAGCTACAGCGGGTTCGTGGACTCGCTGACAAACCCAGGGTTCCTGGCCCGTGCTGTGGCGCTGGGCACGCTGATCGCCGACAAGGGTCTCGACGTCGAATACCACTTGGGCGAGTACGTCGGACTGGCCAACCAGACCTCCTGATCCCTTCTCGCCGCGGGAGAGTCTGCCGCGATGCTCGACGAGGCCGACTCACCCGTGGCGGTCTGCCACATCGGCAGATTCCATGAAGGTTTGGACAATCGTCGCGGCGGAGTCCGGCCACGTGGAACGCCTGGGCGGCTGGGACTGTGACCTGCGCAGTGCCGGCAACAGCTGATCGTTTCACCCGTTGCTGTGACACAAGGTGCGGTAAATGAGCGGCACAGTCACCGTCATCGACAAGGGCAACGTGCGGGTGCACAGCTACATCGCTCCGGACGACGGCCTGAACGTCACCGCCCTGGTGATCAAGGTTCCGATCGTGCGTGCTCAGATGGCGGCCCCTGGGGGGACCTCCAGGACCCGGCCGGTGTCCCGGTCCTGGCAGCGGAGGTCGCTCCTGCCGGCGTCTTCGCCGCGCTGGAGAACGCTGCGAGAGGGCGTACTCGGCTGCGCGTTCATCAACACGGTGGCGGAGTACGCCCCTGGCACCACCGCGCACGCCATCCACCACCGAACACAACCGCGCCGTACGAGCCTGGGTGCGCACCCTGGCCGCACCGGCCGGTGCCCCGGACCCAGGCACACTCGCGTTCCAGCTCACACTCCTCATCGACGGCACACCGGCGGCGACCCGCGTGGAAGACGCCGGGGCCGCGAGGTGGGCGGCGCGCGACCTGCTCGACGCAGCCTGCCCCCGATAGCTCCTGGAAGCGACCGTTCGCGGCTCGTTTCCTGCTCCCGGCAGACAGACCTTTCTCTTCAGTAGCCAGACCTTTGGCCAATCCGAACTGCTCCACCGAAGGGACCCGATCAACATGTCCGAGCAGACTCTGCCCACCACCGCCCACGCCTGGCACCTGGACACCCGCCCGGCGGGCCGGCCGACCACTTCCAACTTCTCGCTGCGCGAGGTGGCCCTCCCCACGCCCGGCGCCGGGCAACTCCTCATCGCCAACGAATACCTCTCGGTCGACCCCTACATGCGTGGCCGGATGAGCGACAAGAAGTCCTACATCGAGCCCTACGACGTGGACGCGCCGATGGACGGCCCGGCGGTCGGCCGTGTCCTGGTGTCCAACGCGGAGGGTTTCGCTCCCGGTGATCATGTGGTGCACGTCCTCGGCTGGCGCGACTACGCGATCCTCGACGCGGCGGGCGCACAGAAGGTGGACCCGAACCTCGCCCCTCTTCCCGCCTACCTGGGCGTGCTCGGCGTACCCGGCCTCACCGCGTACATCGGTCTGGAGCGGTTCGCGAAGATCAAGGAGGGCGACACGGTCTTCGTCTCCGGCGCGGCAGGCGCCGTGGGCACCCAGGCCGGCCAGATCGCCAAGCTGAAGGGCGCCGGACTGGTGATCGGAAGCACGGGCTCGGACCAGAAGGTCAAGCTGCTCATCGAGGAGTACGGCTACGACGTCGCGTTCAACTACAAGAACGGGCCGGTCGCCGAGCAGCTGGCCAAGGCGGCCCCGGAGGGCATCGACGTCTTCTTCGACAACGTCGGCGGCGAGCACCTGGAGGCGGCGATCGGCGCCCTCAAGCTGCACGCACGGATCGTCCTGTGCGGGATGGTCTCCCAGTACAACGACGAGAAGGTCGTCGGCCCGCGCAACCTGTGGAACCTGTCCGTGACGCGTTCGGACATCCTGGCATTCATGGTCAGCGAAGAGCTGGATCTCCAGCCGGACTTCGTCCGCGAGGTAGGCGGCTGGCTCGCCGAGGGCAAGCTCCGCTACCGCGAAACCGTGCGGAACGGCCTGGAGAACACCCTGGACGCCTTCCTCGCCATGATGCGGGGCGAGAACATCGGAAAGATGATCGTCAAGCTCTGAATCCGCCTCCCTCACGCCGGGAGGAGGAGCCTGCCGTGCCGTGCGCGCGGCGGGGCCCTCTCGCGTCAGTCGCAGCGCAAGATCGAAACACCCTGGCGTCGCACAGAGCCAAACCCCGACGGCATCACAGAAACATGGATCGGTTGCGATCACCGACCCACCCTCTTAACATTATGATCGTAATTTAACAGGTTGGCCCTCTCGGCACGCCATTGGCGTTCTGACCTTCATTCCTCTCCACTTCACCAGGAACTCTCCATGGACCTCTCCATCAGCACCGCCCTTGTCACCGGAGCCAACCGGGGCTTCGGCCGCGCCCTGGCCGCCGAGTTGCTCGAGCGCGGCGCCACCGTCTACGCCGGCGCCCGCAACCCCGACCACGTCGACCTGCCCGGCGCCAAGCCGATCGCGCTCGACATCACCAACCCCGCCTCCGTCGCGGCCGCGGCCAAGGCCACCGGCGACGTGAGCATCCTGGTCAACAACGCCGGGTCCTCCACCGGCGCCGACCTGCTGACCGCCGACCTGGACGCCGTCCGCCTGGAGATGGACACCCACTACTTCGGCACCCTCTCCGTGGTCCGCGCCTTCGCACCTCAGATCACGGCCAACGGCGGCGGGACGATCCTGAACATCCTGTCCGGCCTGTCCTGGGTCAGCTTCCCGGAACTCGGCGCCTACTGCGCCGCCAAGTCCGCCGAGTGGTCCCTCACCAACGCCCTGCGCCAGCAACTCGCCCCCCAGCACATCCGCGTGACCGGCCTGCACGTCGGCTACATGGACACCGACATGGTCCGAGCCGTCGACGCGGCCAAATCGGACCCCGCCGACATCGCCCGGATCGCCGTCGACGGCATCGCCGACGGCACCTACGAGATCGTCGCGGACGACGCCTCCCGCCAGGCACAGGCCGCTCTCGCTGGAGGCGTCTCCGTGCTCTACCCGCAGCTCCCCTGAGGACAGCCACCCAGGAATCCGCCCCGAGCCCGCTCGGTGCCGATGCTCGCTGTCGCACACCATGCCGTCACCCGCCGGCGTCCACATCCATTGATCCGTCGCCACGTACGTCTGCCCAGGGAATGCAGGGAACGCCATGAAACAGCAACGCAAGCAACGGGTTCGGGGCGGCAGCGCCGTCTGGGCCGTGGCCATCACCAGCGCGGCGGGATTCATCACCGCACTCGACAACTTGATCGTCACCACCGCCCTCCCCTCCATCCGCAAGGACCTGGGCGGAGGGCTCGAAGACCTCGAATGGACAGTCAGCGCCTACACCCTCACCTTTGCGGTCCTGCTCATGTTCGGCGCCTCGCTGGGTGACCGGTTCGGACGGCGGAGGCTGTTCGCCATCGGGCTCGGGATCTTCACCACGGCCTCGGCCGCGGCCGCCCTCGCACCGGGGATGGGTGAACTGATCGCCGCGCGGGCGGCGCAGGGCGTCGGGTCCGCGATCGTGACGCCGCTGACGCTCACCCTGCTCTCGGCCGCCGTGCCCGCCGAACGGCGCGGCGCGGCGCTGGGTGTGTGGGGCGCGGCCAGCGGCATCGCCGTGGCCACCGGACCGCTCATCGGCGGCGCACTCACCGAGAACCTCTCCTGGCAGTGGATCTTCTGGGTGAACGTGCCCCTGGGGCTGGCGCTGATCCCGCTCGCCCTGCTGCGCCTCGACGAGAGCCGCGGCCCCAACCCGACCCTCGACCTCGTCGGCACCGTTCTGGCCAGCGGCGGACTGTTCGGCATCGTCTACGCCCTGGTGCGCGGCAACGCCGACGGCTGGAGCAGCACCCCGGTGCTGGGCGGCTTCTTCGCCGGAACGGTCCTGCTGGTGGGCTTCGTCCTGTACGAACTGCGCGCCAAGCACCCGATGCTGCCGATGCGCCTGTTCCGCATACGCTCCTTCAGCGCCATCAACGCCGCCAGCCTGCTGATGCTGCTGGGCATGTTCGGGTCGATCTTCCTGCTCAGCCAGTACCTGCAGACCGTCGGTGGCTACTCGCCGATGCAAGCGGGCATACGGATGCTGCCCTGGACCGCCATGCCCATGATCGCCGGACCGCTGGCCGGGGCCCTGTCCGACCGCATCGGCGGCGCACCCGTCGTCACGGCGGGCATGACCCTGAACGCCGTCGGCCTCGGCCTGTGGGCGATCACCGTCGAGCCGCATGAGGCCTACACCCACATGCTGCCCGCACTGATCGTCTGCGGCATCGGCCTGGGCATGTTCTTCGCCCCCAGCGCCAACCTCGTCCTGAGCACCGTCCGCCCCCAGGAGCAGGGCATCGCCTCCGGCGCCAACAACGCCATCCGCGAGGTCGGCGGCGCCATCGGCGTCGCAACGCTGGCCGCGGTCTTCTCCGCCCAGGGCGGCTACGGATCCGCCGCACTGTTCGTGGACGGGCTGATCCCGGCCCTCTGGGCCGGAGCCGGCGCGGTCGCCCTGGCAGCGGCTGTAGCGCTGCTCATGCCCAGGCAGCACAAGGCCGACGGCCCGGCCGCCGGCCTTGCCGCAGGAAGTGCCCCGGCCGGCACCCCGGTCGCGACCTGAAGCCCGCATCGAGGGGTGGCCCCGCCGGGTTTCGGCGGGGCCACCCCTCAGCAGCCTGTCCTGCTCCCCAGGCTCGTTCCCCGCGCGGGGGCATCACACCGTGGCCGAGGTCGGACAGTACGCCCCCTCGGGTCGGCGCTCGACCGGGCAGACGCACCGCTTCCCTCACCGGCTCGCCTTGCCGGCCAGGAAGGGCCGCAAATGCGCCAGCAGGGCCTCCGGCCGCTCCTCGGGGATGAAGTGGCCGCACTCCGGGATCTCGGCCCGGTCACGTCGTCGGCACAGGCCTGCGAGATCTCCAGTGTCGGTAGGCGGTCAGGCAGCCCCGTGGAACCGCACAGCGCCAGCATCGGCATAGTGAGACGGCGGCCTTCGGCGGCGACACGACAGAGCGGCCGGCTGACGGAACACTGACGGAGGAGTCCTCAGCTCACTCGGGCAACCTCATGCGAAAGGCTGGGCCGGGGACGCTCTCGATGTCCTTGATCTGCACCGGCCCAGCCCCGGATCGCGGTGGCCCCGTTCGCAGCGAATCTGGACATCGACGTGCGCGCCGACAGCTTCTCGGCTGCCGTGCGGTCAGTGACGTGCGAAAGCAGCGGGGCGCATACCGCCTTGACCATCAGGCACGGAAGCGTGTCGCGTTTGGCGGCTGCGCGCTCGGCGACGAGCTCGGTGAGCTGCCGAATCACACGCCGAACGCTGCTGTCGCCCTCAGACCGCGAGGTCGCCGGCGAGGCCGACCCCGAACCTCCGGGCGACTTCGCCTTCCGGTCTCCGACCCGCCGCCCCTCAGGGAGTGGCCTTGCCCAGATGGGTCTCGAACCAACGGGCTGCGGCGTCGGTGACAAGGTCCCGGGAAAGGTGGGGCCAGTACACCCCGTAGTGTCCCCCGGAGATCATCACGAGCTCCTTGGGCTCAAGCGCCGCATCATAGGCTTCCAGAGCGAGCGAGGGCGGAGTGGTCTGGTCGTCGCTGGCGACGACCATCAGCAGAGGCGTCGGGCTGATGCGGCGCATGAACGGACGCACGTCGTACGCCAGCGCCCGTCCGGTCGATCGGATGGTCACGCTGTTGATCCATCCTTCGGCGGGGCCTTGGGGACCACCCACGAGGTACTCGTAGTCCGCCGCGTCCTCGAAGAGGACCGGGTGGTCAGCCGGATCGGTCGGCATCCGCACCAGCTGGATACGGCCGGGCTCCTCACCCTTGAGCCTTCCTTGCCTGTCCTGGTCCATGTTGTCGTTGATCGCGGCGAGCGCGCCTTGGCCGTTTCCCAGTACGAATTGGTCGTAACCGGAGATGAAGGGCACTTGGCTGACGACAGCTTTCACCCGGCGGTCCATGGCGGCCACGACGAGCACCATCGCCCCGCTGTAGCTTGAGCCCCACAGGCCGATGCGGTCGCTGTCGAGCGCTGGATGTTGCTCCACGAAGGACAGGGCCATCTGCAAGTCCCGCTCCTGTGCGACAGGATCGATGTCCTGGCGCGGTTCCCCGTCGCTGTTGCCGCACGTCTGCTGGTCGTACAGCAGGACTCCGAACCCCCGGGCGACGAAGGCGTCGGCGACGAATTCGAGGCGGGTGATCGACGAAGAGAATCCAGGGGTCATCACGATGGTGGGATGCGGGCCCTCGGAGGCCGGGGTCATCACCCAGCCACGCAGGATGACCCCGTTGTCGGCGCGAAACTCGATGTCTTCCTTCACCGACGTGGCCGCAGCCACATCCTGGTTCTTCAGGCTCATTTCTCTATACCTCCGGTATGACGGTTGACGGCTGCTCGGGCAGCGCCGATGTGTGGGGCGGGCAGTCCCGGCCGGTTCGGGCAGGGACGTCATGCGGACAGGTCAAGGAGAACTTTTCCGATGATTCCGGACTCGACCGCCCTGTGGGCATCCGCGATGCGCTCCAGCGGATAGAGGTGGACGGGCAGCCCGCAGGCTTCACCCCCGCCGATCACCCCGGCTGCCAGCGCCCTGTCGATGGATGCGACGGCGTTATCGAGAACGGCGTCGGTCATCTTGTACAGCAGTACGAAGTGCCAGGTGACGCTCAGAGTCATCTGGGATCGGACCGGCATGAGGATGTCGTCGCCGCCGTTGTTGGCATAGACCACGATCAGGCCGTGCGGCGCGATGACCGCGAGGTCCAGACCGACGTTGGTGGACGGCGAGACCTCAACGACGATGTCCACCCCGCCCGGCGCGAGTCGCCGTATCTCGGCGGCGGCGTCCTGCATGCGGTAGTTCACCACCATCCGGGCACCGGCGGCCCTCGCAAGGCGGGCCTTGGCTTCGCTGCTGACGGTCGTGATCACCCGCGCGCCGGCCCACGTCGCCAGCTGGATCGCGGCATTGCCGACGGCGCCGGCTCCCCCCGCGACCAGCACGGTCACCCCTGCGAGCACCCCCGGTCCGAGCTGAGTCGGGCCTTGGGCACGGAGTGTCAGCGCGTGATGAGCGGTGATGAAGGGGACCCCGAGGCCGGCGCCCAGCTCCAGAGAGGCCGTGTCGGGCAGCGGGCGGACCAGTCGGGCCGGCACCGTGGCGTACTCCTGCGCGGTCCCCTCCAAGCGCTTGAAGGCGACGAGCCACAACCACACCCTGTCCCCCGGCACGAGGTCCTCGACCCCCGGGCCGACGGCGTCCACGATCCCCGAGCCGTCGAGGTGCGGAACCTGAACCTGCCCGTCGGGGATCGGCATGTGGATGCCGCCGATGCGGGTCTTCCAGTCGGTCGGGTTGACGCCTGAGTAGCGGATCCTCACCCGAACCTCACCCGGGCCCGGATCTCGTACGGGGAGGTCGACGATGCGGAGCACATCGCGACCTCCTGTGGTTGCGTAACCTGCGGCTCTGATCTTCATCACTCCTTTTCTAAGTCCTTGTTGCCGGGACGATCGGGAGGCGGAGAAAGGATGTGTGCTTGCCCCCCAGATGAATCGAAGTGCGTCCGCTGAAGACGGACGCTGAACGATCCGACGGATCGTTGTGCAGGAAAGGTCCTGAACCCTGCATTGGGTTTTTGAAGTTCGAGAGTCGGCTATCCGGTGCCGAGTCGTAAACCCAGTCGGAGCCCCGCAGGGTCAAACTGAGACGCCAGCCCGGTGGGAGGACCACGCTGGTGGGCCACAGCTCGACATCGAGTTGGTAGATCTCGTAGGGAATGACCTCGGATTTCCGCTCATGCGAATGGAACGGCCGGTACGGTGTGCTGAAACGCTCATCGAGCTCCCGGTGCGACATTCGCAACCACCCCTTCGTCACTGCGCTGAAGGGGTCGATGGCGCCCTGGAAGACCTGCTCGTTCCCGGCCGGGTCAAAGGCGCGCAGCACTGCGAAGATGTCCGCGTCCGTGGAGGTGGTGGATACGAAGAGACGGCAGGCAACCGGTCCCGTGATCTCGGTGGTCTCCTCCATCGGTTCGGTGGTCCAGGAGACGCCCTCGCCGTTGACGTCAAAGGAAACGACCGATTCGGTGGCGGCACCAGGGTGCAGTCTGTCGATGTCCAGTTGCAGATCGGTCCAAGTCGTCCCGGGAAGTGGCCACGCGTCTTCGTGTCGCACCTCCGTCGTGCCGTCGACGTGCCGAACCTTCATCTGGATGCGGGGCTGTTCGCCCCAGCGGTTGTCTGCACCCTTGAGGAAGTGATCGAAAAACCGGCGCTGGAGGTCCACGCCATAGTCGGTGTAGAACTCCACCCAGTGTTCACCGTCATGGATCTCAAGCCATTTCTGCGTCGACGATGCCCTGCAAAAGCCTTCGATGTTGCCGCGAAGGTGCAGTCCCTGCCCACCCCAGTTGCCGGCGGACAGCAGCGGCACATCAACTTGGGACAGATCAGCCTGGCGCTCGCGGTAGGCGTCGACGAACTCGTTGTCGCGGTGAAACCTCGGCAGGTCGGCCCGGTTGGCAGCGAGTTCGGATTCACTCAGCGTCTGATCGCCACAGACCAGTTCACCGGTTGCCGCGCTCCGGGGTCCCGCCTCCCCTCGTCCGTGCTGGACCGGCAGCACTTGCATCTCGTACCAGTTCAGCAGCATCGTGCTCAGAATTCCGCCATGGCGTGCACCCTCTCGGTAGAAGTCGGAGGCGCCCTCCCATACGCAGATCGCTGCGAGCGGCCCTGGCTTCAGCGCGGCCACCCGCCACTGATTCATCCCGTAATATGATATTCCGCTCAGGCCGACCTTTCCGTTACTCCACGCCTGTCGGCCCGCCCATTCGATGCATTCACGAAAATCCTCGGTCTCTCGCGCGGAAAACGGGTCCAGAAAGCCAGGAGACCGGCCGGCCCCACGAGAATCCACGCGAACGAGGGCGTAGCCATGGGGAACCCACTTCTCCGGGTCCGCCACCTCCCAGCACTGGTGAACGTTGGTCGACCCAGTCACTGTGTCCAGATGTTCCTCAGCCATCTTGCGCCATGCCGTCGGGTACCCGTCGGCGAACGCCAGACCTTTCCCGTAGGGCCCGTAGGTCATGAGCGTCGGATGTGCCAGTCCGTCATTCGGGCGGAAGACGTCAGCTCGCAGAACGATGCCGTCGTCCATCTCGATCGGCACGTCTCGTTCGACAAGCATCATCTTCGCCACTTGTTCCTGCGTATCCACGTCAGCCTCCACTCTTGCGCCTGCCACCGGGAACACTCGTCCACATCGACGGCTCTGGTTCGCGAGAACGGGCGATGCGGACTCGACGAATTCAACCGTCGACGCGCTCGACCAAAGACCACGGCGATCTACATCCGCTCGATTGGCCGCGCCATATCGAGGTCAGTCCAGAATGCCGCGGTGGAACGGCCCGGCGGCATGTGCTCACGCACATTACCCGTCGCCTGCAATGTGGCCCCGAACATAGCCACGGTTCCACCGCCCTCCGAGACTGAATGCCCGAGGCATCGAGCAGGTGCGCCGATGCCTCCCGCAACCGGGGAGGTCGACGCATGCGCGAACCGAAGTCCCGTCGGGCGGTCGTCGTCGGAGGTTCGATCGGTGGTCTCACCACTGCGCTGCTGCTGCGTGACCTCGGCTGGGATGTCGACGTCTTCGAGCGATCGACTCGCAATGACGCCCGCGGCGGCGGCATCGTGCTGCAGCCGGACACGATCCGCTGGTTCACCGAACGCAGTACGCAGGCGCTGGAGAGCCTCACTACCTCTACAAATCTCGTCCAGTACCTGGGCGGCGACAACAACGTAACCCACCGCGAGTACGCGCAGTGGTCCTACAGCTCGTGGGCGACCCTCCACTCGGCGCTGCTGCGGGACTTCGGGGTCGAACGTTATAGGCGCGGACACCGCGCCGTGGCAGTCACTCAGGACGCGTCGACTGCGACCGTCGAGTTCGACAATGGCAGCTTTGCCACCGGCGACCTCGTGGTATTCGCCGACGGGGTGAACTCAGTGGGCCGGCATTACGTCTCGCCTAACACATCCATCCGGTATTCCGGCTACATCGGTTGGCGCGGCCTCGTGCCGGAGCGTCTGTTGAGCAGCGAAACGAGTGCGGTTCTTGGCAGTTCCGTGACCTACGCGGTTGTGCCGGACTCACACATCGTGATGTATCCCGTGCCCAGCCCAATCACGGACGGCAGAACCGAAAGGCTTATGAACTTCGTCTGGTATCGCAACGTTCCGGCGGGACGCCGACTCGATCAGTTCGTCGGCGGCGCATCCGATGGGGTTCTGTCGTTGCATCCAGAGCAGGTTCCGCGCATCGAGGTCGAACGGATGCAGACTGACGCAGCTCGCGACCTACCGCCCGCAGCGGCCGAGGTTGCTTCACGCTGCGTCGCTCCTTACGTCCAGGTCGTCAGCGACATTCGCGCCGCGCAGATGGTCCGGGGCCGGGTCGCGATACTCGGTGACGCCGCATGCGCCGCTCGCCCGCACGCGGCGGCCGGCACGGCCAAGGCCGCTGCCGACGCGTGGAGTCTGGCCACGGCGATCGAAAAGGCGGGCGGCAACCTGGACCAGGCCCTTCAGGTCTGGGAGCCGGTTCAACTCGCCCTGAGCGCTCAACTTGAGTCGCGCGTGCAGGCCATGGGTGAGCGTGCACAGTTCGACAACTCCTGGCGCCCGGAGGATCCCGAACTGCGGTTCGGTCTCTACGGGCCCGGAACCTGACGGAAACGGAGGGAGCATGATGAGTGAGAGATCCCGGGACAACGGACAAAGGCCCGTCGCGAGCAGCCTTGATCTGCCTCTGGCAGGCGAACTGACCGCCAGCGACTTTGCCGGCTGGACCGATGAGCTGGTCGAAGAGTTCCGCGTTCACGCGCAGGACGGGCATGTGGGTTCGCGTCTGCTCAGCGAAGACCCCCGTGTCCGGGTCTGGGAAATTCGGCTGGCACCTGGCGAACGATGGCACGCTCATCGTCACGTGCTCGATTACTTCTGGACAGCCATCACGTCCGGCCACAGCATTCAGCATACGCACGACGGAACGACTCGCGCAGTACACTACAAAGCAGGCGAAACACGCCATTTTGAATTCGAGCGCGGCGAGTTTCTGCTTCATGACATCGAAAACGTGGGTGAAGCCGATCTCGTATTCACGACTGTCGAACATCTCGACAGCGAGAACTCACCCCTTCCGATCGAGCCTTGAGGGCACAGCCTCCAGGAGTGCTCCTGTCATACCCTTGAGCCGGGATCACGGGCGACCATCACCTGCGAGTCGTCGGGTTGGAGGCACCTCTTGAGCGAGCCGATGCCCCACGAAGTGACGCCGACCACCGTGTGGATCGCGGCGCTTGAGTTGCTGGCCCGTCAGGCCGGGGCAGGGAGTTCTTCCGAAGACCTGCACCAGAGACTGGTCGCGGTGGGGCGCCAGCTCACCGGGTTCGACTTCTGCGCAGTTCTTCTCCCCGACGAGTCAAGAACTCAGCTGCTCATCCGCGCCTGGGCGGGTCTGGACACCTTCTACGTCGAGCAGATCAACTCCCGTAACCCGTTGACGCTCGGTAGCACGGCGAGACAGTCTCCCTCCAGCAGGGCCTATACCTCCGGAGTCTCCGTCTGGGTATCTGACATCACGCAGCACGCTGACTTCACGCAGTGGTCCGGTCCTGCGCGGGCGCAGGGTTACAGGACGCTGTTGGCTGTGCCGCTGCGAGCGGGCGATCAGATCGTCGGGACCTTCAACTGTTACAACAGAGAGGTCATCGCCCCGGATCCCCAGCTTCGTCACTTGGTGGAGGCCCTGACGGATTTTGCGAGCGCTGCTCTCGAAATCACGCGGCTCCGCCAGGCGGAGACCGGCCGGATGAATCAGCTCGAGGATCTCAACCAGGAACTGCGCGACCGGCAGGTGCGGGACGAGCGGTCTCAGGAGTTGCATCGTCGCCTTACCGACGTGGCGCTCACCAACTCGGATCTCGCCCACCTCGCACAGGAGTCCGCGCAGATGGTGGGTGCCGGCTTCCTGAGGATCGTCGACGAATCGGGTTTCGTGCTGGCCCAGGCAGGCTCCGACTCGGTCGAAGACCCGGCGCCGGAGGACTCGAACTCTGCAGTGGTTCTCCTGCACGGGGAGGCAGCTGCACGCATCGAAGCTTTCGGCGTGACCCTCGACCCCGACATGGCGGCTCGCGCACTGGAGCATGCGGCGACCGTCTGCGCGCTTCTCCTCCTGCGCGACCGGACCGCGGCCGAGGCCGAAGCACGCTTCAGAGACGATCTGATCGGGGACCTGTGTTCCGGCGACCCTGAGCGCCGCACTGCGGCCCGGCAGCGTGCGCTGCGAGCGAACCTGCTGGTCGATGAGGTTCAGGTAGTCGTGATGAAGGATCAGAGCGAAGGCAGTGCCGCGAAAGCCGACAACTCGCCGCTCGGGCGCCGGATGCGATCCATTTCGAGCCGACGGCCCCGCCTTGTGTGCGGCCGGCTCGGCGACTACTGGGTCGCTCTCTGGCCGGCCGAGGAAGGCGCAGGGGACATAGCTGCCACCCTCAGGCACAGCGCGATCGGCTCTCAGGTACACGCAGTAGTGGCCTCTGCCAGCGGTTCAGGAGACCTGGCCAGGGCATTCCGGATGGCACGAGGCGCGCTTGAACTCGGCGGCTCCCAGGCTCCGCTGGTGCGCACCATCGAGGACCTGGGGGTGGTGGGCCTGTTGCTCCAGCTGGAGGACCAAACGGCCGTCGCGAGCTTCAGTGATCGCGTGCTGGGTGCACTGCGCCAGAGCGATCTCGAGCGCTCGACAGACCTGATCCTCACCCTGCGAACCTACTTGGCCCATGATTGCCGCGCCGATGTGTCCGCTCAAGAGCTCTTCGTTCACAAGAACACGATCTCCCAGCGGCTTCGGCGCATCGAGAAGCTGACAGGACTCTCTCTCGCAAGTCCTTCAGACATCTTGCAGTTCAGTGCCGCCTTGGCAGCTGACGGCATCCGGGCAGCATCCGGCCCTTCTGCAACCGAGCGCTAGTCCGTCCCCCTCTCCTGAGCTCTTTGGGCACGCAGTTTTGTCGCGTGTCGGGGTAACCCTTCGCTCGGCGTACGGGAAGAGTCACCATGTACAGCCTTGCCACCGTTCTCGCGCTGTCCACCGGCGCCTTCGCCGAGAGGGACGCGATCGTAACCGTGGATTCTCGCCTGACGTACCGGCAGGTGAATGGCGACGCGGACCGATTCGCAAACCTCCTGGCGTCGAAGGGGCTCCGCCCCGGTGACGAAGTCGCTCTTCGATTTCCGCGTGAGTTCGGAGAGCACGCGAAGCCGGTGCGCCTTCGCCGCCGTCGCCGACCCACAGGCCGAGGGTGTCGCGGTGTCCCTCGGCGGTGGCGTGGGTAGTGAGCTGGCCCTCCGCCACGGCCGGGAGCCGGGCCGTTTCGGTCGGCCCGCTCTCACTGAGGTCGACGGCAGCTACGCGCTCACCGCCCGAGATGTCCTCGTCCCGCTGGTGGCGCCGTGAGGACGGAACCCTTCTCCGCGATCTGCATGTCCTCTGCCTTCAGTTTCGGTGTCGCCGTTTCCATGAACCGTTCAGAGACCGCCGACATTCGGTCTTCGGCCTCACAGTGCGCGCTTCAGCGCGCGCGCCTGCCGGCGCCAGAACTCCCGCGAGATTTCGGCCTTGGGAAACACGAGGTCGAAGCCGTGGAAAGCGCCGGGGATGACGTCGAGGTCGCAGGGGACGCCGCTGTCGCTGAGCCGGCGCGCGTACTCGACGTCTTCGTCGTGGAAGAGGTCGAGGGTGCCGACGCCGATCCAGGCCGGGGGGAGGCCGGTGAGATCCTCGCGGCGGGCGGCGGCCGCGTAGGGGGAGACGTCGGGGCCCGCGACAGCGTCGCCGAGGTAGGACGACCAGCCGTACCGGTTGCTCTTGGGCGTCCAGACACGCACCTTGAGGGTGTCCAGGTCGGTTCTCGTCGTCGTGCGGTCGTCCAGCATGGGGTAGAGGAGCAGCTGGAACGCCGGGCGGATCTCGGCCCGGTCATGGGCGAGCAGCGCGAGGGCCGCGGCGATTCCGCCGCCCGCGCTGGCACCGCCGATCGCGATGCGGTCGACGTCGATGTGCAGGTCGTCGGCTCGCTCGGCCAGTCCGCGCAGCGCGGCGTAGGCGTCCTCGACCGCGGCGGGCGCGGGATGGTCCGGCCCCAGTCGGTAACGGACCGCGGCGACGGTGATGCCGAGCTCGCGGGCGAAGGCGATGTTCGTACGGTCGTCCTGCTCGGGAGCGCCGAAGATCAGGCCGCCTCCGTGGATCCAGAGCAGCGCCGGAGCCGCTGTCTTCAGGCCGGTCGGCTGGAAGACGCGAAGCGAGACGGACGGTGCGCCCTTGGGGCCGGGCACGACGATCTCCTGAACCGTGACGTCCGGTCCTGGATCGGTCGCGCGCCACTTCACGCTCCGCACGAGGCGCGACGACAGACGGCCGTAGGACACATTGGGGATGAAACGACCTCGTTTGAGGTCGGGGTGGAAGGTACTCATCGGGTCCTCATCGAGGGGGTACGGAATCTTCTGGCCACCCGGTGGCGGGTGTTCGGCGTCGAGAGGGGGGACGGTTCGGCGGGCGTCCGTAGCGCGGCGGATGCCAGGTGGGCTATTCGACGCGGGTGCGTGTCGCGTTCGGCGTCGGTGCGCTCGGCGACGAGTTCGGTGAACTGCCGCGGCACGCGCCGAACTCTGGCGTCGCCTTCCGACCGTGATGTGGTCGGCGAGGCTGGTCCCGAACCTCCGGGCGACTTGGCCAGCCGATCTCCGACCCCCCGCAGCGAGCTTGGTCGCGCGGCGGTGCACGTAGCTGAAGCCGCCGTCGTGATCAGCCATCCCGGCCGTCGCCTGCCGGACCGGGACGAGTTCGCGTGCGTCGCGGACCTGCGCGCCACTGCAGGCCATGCTCGCGTCCGTTCCCCGTCCCGATCCGGCAGGCGCGCGAGTCCTGTGCTGCCGCGCCCGTCCGCCAGGTCAGATCTTGGTCTTCTCGCGGACCCAGGCGCCGATCTGTGCGATGGCGGCGTCGGTCTCCGGAATGCGGCCGGCACCGTAGACGTAGGAGTGCTGACCTCCGGGGACCACGACGGTCGTGGTGTCGATTCCGGCGTCCTTGACGCGGGCGGCGAACTCCTCGTCCTCGCCGGCCAAGACCTCGTACGTGCCCCAGGAGACCAGGGTCGGAGGCAGACCGCTCAGGTCCGCCCGGTTGAGGTTGATCCGGGTGTCCGTGAACTCGATGCCGGTGCCACCGATCCAGGATTCCCGGAAGAACTCCAGCAGTTCCTTGCTGAGGATCTTGTCCGTCCCGGCGTTGGTCGTGATCGTCTCGTTGGCGATCTCGAGGTCGCACCAGGGGGAGATCGACACGATGGCGCCGGGCAGGGGCTGCTTATTGTCGCGGAGGCGCAGCGCCAGGGCGACGGCGATGAACCCGCCGATCGAGTGGCCGATCGTGATGATGTTTCCGGGCTCGTACCCTTCGGAGAGCAGCCAGTTGAAGGCCGCCTCCGCGTCGTCCACCTGGGCCGGGTACTTGTGTTCCGGTGCTCGCCGGAAGTCCAGAACCAGTACGGGGGCGCCTGCGGCCTTCGCGATGTGGCCGGCGAGCTTCCGGTCGACGGGCGCCGACGCCAGCACGGAGCCCCCGGCGTGGCTGTGCAGGAGGACGTGGTCGGTGTTGGCGTCGACGGGTTCGCACCAGATTCCCGGCACACCGCCCGCGTCCACCTCCCGATAGGTGACGCCTTCCGGCTCCCGGGCCGCGAGATGGACTTGCTCCGCCTGGATGCGCGCAGCCTCCAACTCGGACGGGGGATTCGCCCCTGTGGCCAGCCATTCCGCGAAGTGGATTGCTTCCGGGCTCAGTTCGACTGCAGTCTGCTCAGACATTTGGTAACTCCATGGGGGCCATTTGGCATATCGGTCCGCCCGGACCGGCATCGCCGGGGTTTGTCAGGCGGTGTGGGTGGGGTAGTCGGTGTGGCCGATCTCGTCTGCCACGGCGGTGGCGCCCTCGGCGGCGGGCGGATGCGGTTTCGAAGTAGCCGCCGACCTTGTTCGCCCACCGCATCCGCTGCCACCTCGTCGAAGACGCGCCGACATTTCCGGGCGGCTTCGGGCTCGCGAAGTGGGCGTCAGTTCGGCATCCGATTGAACCGGCGGACGATGCGGTCGAAGATCCGGGCCGGTAGGACGCGGTGGAACACGCTGATGCCGGCGGCGGTCGTGCCTGCGGTGCGCCGCAGTTTCGGGTTCTTGTCGGTGGCCGCCGCGACGATCACCTTGGCGACGGTGGCGGGATCGTCGCCGCCGCTGGTGTTCTTCGCCAGCACCTCGTCAAAGGTGCGTCGCCCCGACGCGTAAAGCGGCAAGGGGGTGTCGCCCTGCACGCTGTGGTCCCCGAACGGGGTGTTGATCGGGCCGGGCTCCACGAGCAGGATCCGCACGCCGTGCTCGCGGACCTCGTGGTCCAGCGACCCGGAGTAGCCCTCGACCGCGTGCTTGGTCGAGGTGTAGATGGCCATGAACGGGCTGGGGACGAACCCGCTGAGCGAGGAGATGTTGATGACGCGTCCGCTCCGCTGCGCGCGCATGTGCGGCAGCACCGCCTTGGTCATCCGCATGACGCCGTAGACGTTGACGTCGAAGACGTCCTGCGTCCGGGCCACGGAGAACTCCTCGGCGGCGCCGTTGGCGCCGACGCCGGCGTTGTTGACCAGGACGTCGATGCGCCCGAACCGGTCGATCACCTGCTTGACCACGGCGGCGACCGACTCGTCGCTGGTCACGTCGAGATCGAGGTAGCTCACCCCGGCGGGCGCGGTGACCCGCGCGGTGTTGCGAGCGGTTCCGATCACCTCGAAACCCGCCGCGGCGAAGGCGCGGGCCGTCTCCTTGCCCACCCCCGATGAGGCACCCGTCACGAGCACCACCGGTCGAGTTGCCACCATCACGAGCTCCCTTGGTTTTGACGCGCTCCCGCATCTTCTTACGTTCGTATGTCTTACGTTCGTACGACTATATAATGATCGTCAGCCAATGGCAAGTGGCTACGCCCACTGATCCGAGAAGGATTCGAGAAACGTAGGGCGCGACACGGGAAAGGCCATGAGCGGACGACGAGCCGGAGTCGTCGGCTGATCTTCCCTACATAGTCTCTTTTGCCCACTTTGCTCATTTTTCTCCTGGTACGCCTGTCTGGCTACCACGACGGCGAACTGCGAGCTCCGGTCCTTCATGCATGGCAAGAGGCCCCTACCGCCAGGAAGCAAGGGCGGCCAAGCGCGCGTATCGCAGCTTCGAAGCTGGTGGTGTTGCGCAGGGGTCCAGACGGCGGAGCCCAGGCAGGGCCAGACAGCACCGCACCGTTGAACTCGTTCACCTGACCGGGGTGCCAGTCGGGCGCGAGGACGGTGGCGTGGCGACCGCGGTGGTCGGAGTGGACGAGAGCCAGGATGTCCGGGTGCACGGTGAGGGGGTCGGTGTCCTCGAACGAGTGAGGCGGATGAGTTCGTGGAAGATCGCGGTGCCTTCCCAAGCTGCGCGGTCACCGTGGGTGAGGGCAGCCATGCGGTGGCCGCGTTCATGGTGGCTTCCTGGCCGGCGGCCGCGAAGTGGACCGCGGAGGTCGATGCCAGCATCAAGGAGCCGCTTCCGGCTCGTCGTTGGTCGACCTGGAAATGGATCGCGGCGACGAGGTCCTAGGGCATGCCGCTGGTCAGGACGTTTTCGGTCTGCAGGCCGCTGTCCTTCGGTTCGGGCCGCTTGAGCTGCCGTCGGCTCCGCGCAGGTCATCTGCATCCAGGGCATGCCATGGCGAGCCCTGGGGCCCGAACACGGGTCAGCCCCGGCTCCGTCGCTCTCGGAGCCGGGGCTGACCCTGCATCGTGTACGGCGAGGCGTCCCCACCCCGCGCCGTACACGAAGTACCCGAAGTGATCGCAGTGATCGCAGTACCCGACGTACCGGGCGTACCCGGTGTACGGGCCGTCAGTGGGCGATCACCGGGATCTTCATCTCGTCCTCGGCACCCTCGCCGGAGGCCGGACCGACTTCCGGCTTGCCGGTGTTGATGAAGGTGAAGGCGATCGTCGCGGCGAGCACGAGGATGCCGACGGCGAACCAGATCGCGTTGGTGTACCCGTGCACCTGGCCCTCCAGCTGGACCAGCTGCTGCTGGGTCCTGGAGCCGGCGCCGGCGATGTGGTCCTTGATGTACGAGGTCGTCGCGGAGGCGGCGATCGTGTTCAGCAGGGCCGTACCGATCGCGCCGCCCACCTGCTGCGAGGTGTTGACCATCGCGGAGGCGACACCGGAGTCACGCGGCTCGACACCGTGCGTGGACAGGGAGAGGGCGGGCATGAACGCCGTACCCATGCCGAGGCCGAGCAGCGCCAGCCCCGGCAGGATGACACCGGCGTACGAGGTGTCGATCTCCAGCCGGGTGAGGAAGAACATACCGATCCCGGCGACCAGGAAGCCCGGAGCCATCAGCAGGCGCGGGGGAACCCGGGTTATCAGGCGGGTGCCGATCTGCGTGGAGCCCACCATCAGGCCGCCGATCAGCGGCAGGAAGGCGAGGCCGGTCTTGACCGGCGAGTAGCCCTTCACGAGCTGCATGTAGTAGGTCAGGAAGAGGAACAGTCCGAACAACGCGATGATCGCGAGGCCGAGGGAGAGGTAGACGCCTCCGCGGTTGCGCTCGGTGATGACGCGCAGCGGCAGCAGCGGGGCCCTGACCTTGGACTCAGTGAAGACGAACGCGGCGAGCAGCACGACCGAGGTGACGAACAGGCCGACCGTCGTGGAGTCGCCCCAGCCGTCGGACTCGGCGCGGGTGAAGGCGTAGACCAGCGTGACCAGACCGAGGATGGACAGGGCGACGCCCGGGATGTCGAGCGGCGAGCGGTTGCGGCCACCGGCCGGCTCACGGATGACGAAGTACGCGCCCGCGGCCGCGATGACCGCGAACGGGATGTTCACGAAGAACGTCCAGCGCCAGTCCATGTACTCGGTGAGGACGCCGCCGAGGATGAAGCCGACGGCGCCGCCGCCACCGGCGATCGCGCCGTAGATGCCGAACGCCTTGGCGCGCTCCTTGGGTTCCGTGAACGTCACGGCGAGCAGGGAGAGCGCGGCGGGCGCGAGCAGCGCGCCGAAGGCACCCTGGAGGGCACGGGCGCCGAGCATCGTCGCCTCGTTCGTGGCCGCGCCGCCGAGGGCGGACGCGGCGGCGAAGCCGATCAGACCGGCGACGAAGGTGCGCTTGCGGCCCCAGAGATCCGCGATACGGCCGCCGAAGAGCAGCAGACCACCGAAGGCCAGGGCGTACGCCGTGATGACCCACTGGCGGTTGCCGTCGGATATGCCCAGGTCCTGCTGGGCGGACGGCAACGAGATGTTCACGATGGTCGCGTCCAGCACGACCATCAGCTGGGCAAGCGCGATGAAGGTGAGCGCTTTCCAGCGGTTGGAATGGGAGTCGGCTGCCGCCTTGGCGGTGGCCTGAGCTGTTTCAGACATGGGGATACTCACTTCGGGACTTCGCAGCGAAAAGACGATGAGAGAAGTTCAGACAGACAAAGCTGGAGATGAAGAACGAGGCAGCGAGACGTCGGGGCATCGAGACAGGGGCAGGGACGGCTGGTCATCGTCGACGGCCGAAAGCGTTGTACGAGGTGGTTACTGGTTACGACTACTGACCGGTGCCGAGCGCCGAACTATTCGATATCGACCTGACCGACCGGCTCAGTCACGCTCGTCGCATGTCCTCCACGGTCACGGCCGATCCGGGCAGTACGGAGCGGGTGGGTGCCCGCAGACCGTCCAGGAACATCTGCAGATGACGGTGCACAAAGCGGTCGATGCCCTCGCACTCGGTGCCTGGCAGCGGCCGGGTGAGCTGGCGGACGGCGACCATCAGATCGCCGGACTCCACATCATTTGCCCGACCAGTTCCATCAGCCGCTCGCGTGCGACGAACAGATCGGGGTGGTCCTGGTCGAAGTTCTTCGCGAGACACAGGGCGCCGATCCGCTCGTCCGCCGCCATGTGCACGAAGCCGCTCAGTGCCCGACCATGCGGTCCCTGGCGGCGTCCACGGCTACTCGGCTCCACCCACCCACCTCGGGGTAGTCCGCAGCCTCCACCGATATCGGAGCGGTTCACTGTCTGCAGATCTCAGCCAGGGAGCTTGTTGCTCTTGCGGATCTGTCCGTCGAAGACCCCGGCGGGAAGGATACGGTGCGCCGCGCTGACGAGCCGGGCTTGCCGGCCGGCGGTGTACCGCACCTTCGGCTTGGAGTCGGTGGCGGCCGCGACGATCACCTTCGCGACGATGGCGGGGTCGTCGCCCTCCTCGTTGACCGCCACCGCCACCTTGTCGGCGATACGCCGCTGCTCCGCATAGATGTCCATGGGCATGTCGGGTGCGACGGTGTTCGCCTCGAACGCGGATTTGGTACCGCCCGGCTGGACGATAAGGGCCCGGACCCCGTGCTCGCGGATCTCGTGGTCCAGGGACTCGGTGTACCCCTCGAGCGCGTGCTTGGACGCCGAATAGTTGGCCATGTAGGGCGCGGGGAGGAACCCGAGGACGGACGAGATATTGATGACGCGCCCGCTTCCCTGGGCGCGCATGTGCGGGAGAACGGCCTTGGTCATGCGCATCACACCGAAGACGTTGGTGTTGAAGAGGCGCTCAGCCTGCGCGAGAGAGTTTTCCTCCCACGCGCCCGAGGAGCCGATGCCCGCGTTGTTGACCAGGACGTCGATCCGCCCGAACCGCTCGATCACCTGCCCGACCGCGGCAGCGACCGAATCGTCGTCGCCCACGTCGAGCGCGAGGAACGTCACGCCGTCACGACGGTCGGCTCCCGACGTCTTCCGGCTGGTTCCCACCGTCTCGAAACCCGCCGCGGCGAGCGCCAGGGCGGCCTCCTTGCCGATACCGGTGGACGCACCTGTCACGAGTGCCACCGGGCGGTTTGCTGCAGTCATCACGAGCTCCCATGGTTTTGGAGTACAACCGTATGTCGTACGATTGTATGTCTTACGTTCGTACGACCATACGGGAGTCGCCGATCGATGGCAAGTGGTCGCGTCCAGTGATTCGAGAAGGATCCGCCGCGCGTATCCCATGTTCGAAGCTGGTGGTGGTGCGCAGGGCCCAGACGGCGGGGCACAGGCAGGGTCAAACGGCACCGTGATGTCCTTCGTGCTGATGCTGCCCATCCCGCCACCGGCACCAGGCGCGGGGAAACCGGGCGGGAATGCCTCGTGGGGACCGAACTCGAAGGGGCCGCGCAGGGCGTCGCCCACCACCGAGCCGACGACCGAACCAACGGCTCGCTGAATCCGTTTCATTCGCGCAGGTCATGTGCCGCGCCGACGGTCGCGCGGCCAGTTTCCTTGGACGGCCGGCCAAGCTGCGACGGCCGCTGCGTCGCGTCCGTCGACGACGTCGATGACCTCATCTGTGGCCAGGGCGACGAAGGTGGTCGTCCACGGCTCGATCCGCCGTCACGAACCGCCGTCGTCCTTGAACCAACGGACTCTGCGGAACTGGTGCTCATCGACGTCCCAGGACCTGGCCAGCTCGGCCACGAGACGTCGAACTGGCCAGCGACCTGGCCGATGGCGCGGACCTCGCCGGAAACCGCGTTGAGGATGGCGTCCTTGAGCCGCGCCGCGAGCCGTGCCCGGGGTAGGACCTGGTCTGCGTGCTCAATGAACGAGCGCCGCGAGCCGAGCACTTCGGCCCATGCCGAGCGCTCCTTGAGCCGCCCCACCACGGGGCCGTCAAACGGCACATCGGCCAGATGCTGCCGGGTCCGCTGGTGCGCCCGCGACGTCAGCACCCCGTTGTCGGGCAGGCCGCTTCGCTAGTCGGCGCGGAGATCAGCATCTGGCGGTTGCCGTGATCGTCGCGGGTCACCTCGAGGACCTCGCAGTCGGACAGCTGGAGCAACTCCCACGCGGCTGAAGAGGCCGCGCCAGCCGTAGGACGGGCGCGTACTGCATGGCGAAGGCCGTTCCCCCGGCCGTGGCGGTGCGCCGTTTCATCACCGCGTACGCAAAACGGTGTGTGTTGGCGCTCAGTGCGTGGAGGACAGGGTGCCTCGGAAGGTACGCCGGTAGGCGAGCGGCGAGACGCCAATAGCGGCATGCAAGTGTTCTCGTAGCGATGTGCTGCCGGCAAAGCCGACTTGGCCGGCGATCTCGTCCACCGGCAGGTTTGTGGTTTCCAGGAGGTGTCGTGCGCGGTCGACGCGTTGCTGGATCAGCCAGCGTCCCGGGCTCATGCCCACCTCTTCGGTGAAGCGGCGGACGAGGGTGCGCAGGCTCATGTGGGAGTGCTCGGCGAGGTCCATCAGCGTCATGGGCTCGTGGAGGTTCTCCAGCGCCCACTGGCGGGCGGCGGCCGTTCCGCTGGCCGTGGCCTCGGGCACCGGATGCTGGATGAACTGCGCCTGCCCTCCGTCGCGCCACGGAGGGGCAACGCACATGCGGGCCACCTGGTTGGCGACTTCGCTGCCGTGGTCCTTGCGGATGATGTGCAGGCAGACGTCGAGCCCGGAGGCGGCGCCTGCTGAGGTCAGGATGTCCCCGTCGTCGATGAACAGGGCGTCCGGATCGAGTGCGACTCGAGGGAAGCGTGCGCGAAAGAGGTCCGCGACCATCCAGTGGGTGGTAGCCGGCCGACCGTCGAGGAGACCGGCTGCGGCGAGGACGAAGGCGCCGGTGCAGATTGAGATGAGGCGGGTGCCGGGAGTTACGGACGCGAGCGTCTGGACCGCGGTTTGCGGCACTTCCGGGGGCACGGCGGTGGTGGTGAAGGGGGGAATGACGACGGTGTCGGCGGTGCGCAGCGCCTCCGGACCGTGCTCGACGGTGATCGAGAAGTCGGAGTTGGTGCGCACCGGGCGGCCGTCGACGCTACAGGTGAAAACCTCATAGAGGCCGTCCGCCGCCTCGAAGACCCGGCTGGGAATGCCCAGCTCGAAGGGGTACACACCGCCGACGGCCAGAACGGCGACTCGATGAGTGGGTGCCATGGCATGATCCCGTCGAAAGTTGGAATTCATGCCATGATATCGGACGGTGACGGCAACACACTGGACGCATCGCGCTCAGCTTCACCTTCCGCGCTGCAAGTCAGGGCCCCACGCTCTTACCCAGTCCGGAATAGCTAGCGTCGTGAACTCCGCCACGCCCGTCCGCCGCCGCTGTCACCGTTGATGGCACCGTCCCCGCCGCCAGCATCGTCGAGGGCATCCAGACCGCCGCCAGCGGACAGGGCCATGCGGACAAGCATCGGGTCGTGTGGATGATCCGCCAGTGGCAGTCGCCCTCCGGCTCACAGCGTGGCCCGCGACTCCGAGCGCTGACCGACGCGATCCCCGACCCGCCATGGACTACAGGAGCAGAAGCCATGGCACACCAAGCAAAGGGCAGCCAGAGATCCGCTCTACACCCAGTGCCTACGCGAAGACTGTCGCTACGGGCAGCATGCCCGGAAGCAGTCCGCACCAGCGGCTGCGACTGACCGGATCGACCTGGCGGCATTCCGCCCGGCGCCCAGCCGTCGCGCCCGACCGACACCGCAGTGCGCAGGTCGTTGACGCCCTGGTTTCCCCACTCAGCGCCCCCTGGCCTTACCGGCTGAGAACGTTCGACTGCGGGACCTCCAGGGCCCCCGGAGTCGACGGTCATCGGCGAGGGAGGCATTGTCGGATGGTTTGCTCACAGCGCCGGTACCGGGAAGGACAGGGACACCGTGGCGCCCGTTTCCCGTGCCGGCACCGGGCGCATGACCCACTCCATGGTCCGGGTCCGGCCACCGGCGAAGACGAACAAACGCAGCACCAGGAAACGCCCGATACCGGCGAGCCCTGCGGCGGCGAGGTAGACGACCTGCTCGTAGAGCACTCCGGCCGACGGCTGCACCAGGTGAAGGACGAGCACCGCGGTGGAGGTCACCACGTAGGCGACCATGGCCGACCCCGCGGACTGCCAGTGCTGGCGCCATCCGGCATGCCCTGCCCCGAAGGTGAAGCGTGCGTGGAGCTCCGTACTGAGAAGAGTCGAGGCGACGGTGATCAGAGCATTCACCACAGCCCAGGGCATCAGTCCGGCGAGCCCGGCGACGGCAGTGCTGGACGCGACCCCGACACCGCCGCCGAACAGGACGAACCGGGCGAAGGAGGCAACTGCTCCGGGAGCGCCCGGGTTCCCTCGCGCCGCGGGCGTTTCGGCGTACGTCCGCTCCGCATCCCGCGCCTCGCCCGCCGCCCCCGGCGCCACCTTCGGCAAGACCAGCACCTTCATGGGTAGTCCCCTTCGACTGAGAGTGCTGCTGGGCCTCTTTGGCCAGCGAGTTCGCGGGCCGCTGCGCCCGCACGCTCACTGAGACCTTTACATTACGACCGCCCGACAATAAGCCGGGAGTCGACGCGTGGACAAGGGTCTGACCAGATTTGAAATTATGACCGTACTCACACGCGCGGGAGCAGATTCACCACGGCGCTCACGCCCGGTGCAACGACCGTTCCGCTACTGCGAGGCGACTGGCCCGGGTGGCATCGCATCCCTGCCTGTGGCACACCGGCCAGCGGGCGAACACCCGCATGTCGGCCAGCGGTTCCGGCACCTGTTCTGGATCAGCCTGAGGGTCGGCACCACCAGAGTCAGCAACATCGACACGATCGCGGCGGCGAGGCCCAGCGCCAGGACGATGACCTTCTCGTTCCCGTGCCGCCCGCCGGGGGCGGAGTCGTGGCCGGGGGCTCTGCCCGATACCGTCGCTCATGGGTTAGGGGTCCTTCGGATTGCGCGAGGGACGGCGGGTACGGCGTTTACCCGGAAGACTCGGCAGCGTACGGAACACGGCTCGCTGCATTCGGCAGGAGCGACTTGATGCGTACGTGCGGTGGTATGGCGGTCAGCCGAGGTCGCAGTCGGGAGCGCTGCCCTGCGCGAGCCGGGAATGACGCTGCCGAACTGTTCGACGCCAGCAGCGGACTCCACCGCCCACATCGGCCAAGCGCCGCCTCCCGCAGCCCGGCAGCGGCACCGGATCCGGCGTCGCCGACCCGCCCGGACCTGCTCGTCCGGTTCGACTGCGGGCTGGAGCGGCCAGTCCGCGAGAAAGAGGCTTCGCGAAGATGCCGCCGGTTGATCACTTGGAAAAAGACGGAGGCGCCGTTCTCGGCAGCGAGGGGCAACCGAGCTCGTCCATGATCAAGACCTCGGGTCCGGCGAAGAACCGCATGCGGGTCCTCCAGCAGCCCGGCGGCAGTGGACGTGCCACCCGGTGGCGTCGGCCGAGTCCCAGCTGGAGAAAACCTGCCGGCATCGGGCCGCGCCCCCGAAAGCCACAGCCTGGAGGTGGGAATGTGGTGCGTCAGACGCGCTGCCAGGCGTCCAGCAGGGCGAGGGCGTTGTTTATCCCCTGGTCGAGGAGCTCATTGGCGAGTCGACTGTCGGTCAGGGCGCGGGAGAGCTGCAGCGTCCCGGCCATCATGCCGAGGAGGCTGAGCGCCTTCACGCGTGCGGAGGACAGGTCCTCGGGCGCCATGCGTTCAGCAATGCCCTCGACGAGGATCAGCACACCGTCGGTGTACGCCTGCCTGGTCGTCTCGGTGCAGCGCCCGATCTCGTCGAGCAGGGCGGCGTTGGGGCAGCCATCGCCGAGCTTTGAACGGTGCTGGGGCGACAGGTATCCGCGCATAATCTGCTCAAGTCCGGCACGGCCGGGCTCGGCCAGCGCGACGACACTCTCGGCCTGCACCTTCAACTGGTCGGCGATTGCCGTGGTGACGAGGTCATCCTTGGATGCGAAGTGAGCATAGAAGGCCCCATTGGTCAGCCCCGCGTCCTTCATGAGCGTCGAGACGCCGGAGCCGTCGATACCGTCTTGCTTGAACCGGCGGCCCGCCGTCTCGATGATCCGCCGCCTGGTCTCCGACTTGTGCTCTTTTCCGTACCGCACCACGCCACACGCTCCCGCGCCGGCCGGAAGGACCGGTTGCCCTTCACCGACTCAGCCATTCTATGGCATTGCAAACGTAATCCAAAGAGTCGGCAGGGGCGACGGTCGACCGCCTCGTCGCCAGTGCCCTCTGCGGCAAGGACGACGGGCGAGCGTCGGGCTTTCATGAGTGAGAGAGACCGCGCCGGCACTGATCAACCAGGACGCGGTCGATCTGCTCCTGCCCGCCGAGATCCGGCGCGTGCGCGTCTGAGGCGCGGACATGTACACCCCCGCGCTTCCTGGACCACTCCCCCGCCCACAACGTGTTGACCGGGGCGGCACGGAGGCTGACCGTGCCGGGCTTCCCAGACGCCAGACATGCGCGGTCGCCATGCCGTCCTTGCGGTCTCCGGAATC
The DNA here is from genome assembly GCF_053596855.1 of Streptomyces sp. NPDC001617. Classification (NCBI taxonomy): domain Bacteria; kingdom Bacillati; phylum Actinomycetota; class Actinomycetes; order Kitasatosporales; family Streptomycetaceae; genus Streptomyces; species Streptomyces sp. NPDC001617. The sequence goes on along the minus strand of NZ_JBSFHA010000046.1, from coordinate 58,469 downwards.
GTTGATCACGATGACGCTGCCCTCGTGCGGAGCCGTCGTCGGCTCCGCACATAGCAGCTCAAGCCGCCGGTCGTTGACCAGCTCAGCCTCCCAGGGCGACTCGGACAGGAAGAACTACAGCGGCTGCACCCGCGCATCCGTGCACCCGCCGCCGACTCCACCCCTGCGCGTCAGGTGATCGTCTTGTTCCGCTCCTGTGGCGCCGGCAGTCCAGTCAGGTACTCGCGAGACCCTCGTGGCTGGGCCAGGCTGAAGGAGAGGTCGTTGAACCGGGCCGCGCAATCTCCAACGACCCCGGCGCAGGCGGACATTGACGGCGAGCGGTCATCTTCAGCCCCCAGCAGAGCAGTTGACTCCGACCACCGACCTACGACCAACCCGACCTGCCGTCAACCCACACCACCACCGGAATCAATGAACCACCGTCACAAAGCGTTAACCGAAGTAGTCGGCCGACTCAGCCCAGGCTCCGGCCGGGCCGAGGCCCCAGGTCCGCACCTGTCCGGAGACAAACTTGACGCACGTCAGAGGTGGGTGGGACATCGTCGAGCCTCCTCTATGCCTTCCCAGCCCCCTCCACAGTCAGCACGATCTTGCCAGTGGTGCGGCCGGTCTCACCCAGGGCGTGGGCCTTTGCGGCCTCGGCGAGCGGGAAGGTGGCCTCGATGTGGGCGCGCAGGGCGCCGGTCTCGACGAGGTCCGCGATGGCCTGCATGCCGGCGCGGTCGGCCTCGACGAGGAGGGACTCGAAGCGGATGCCCCGCGCGGCGATGTCCGCCAGCTCGGCGGCGTCGATGGGGAACGGAAGGATCGAGACGAGGGTGCCGCCCGGGCGCAGCACGGCGAGAGAGCGGGCGCGGGCGGCCGTGTCCCGTGAGATCGGGTCGAGGACGACGTCGATGTCCTTGACGGCCTCGGTGAAGTCCACCGCTTGGTAGTCGATGGCCTCGTCCACTCCCAGGGACCGCAGGAAGTCGTGCTTGGCGGCGCTGGCGGTGCCGATGACGTAGGCGCCGCGGGACTTGGCGATCTGGACGGCGAGATGACCGACGCCGCCGGCGGCCGCGTGAACGAGGACGCGCTGCCCGGGCTGGATGTCGGCGGTGTCGACGAGTGCCTGGTAGGCGGTCAGGGCGGCGAGCGGGAGCGCGCCGGCCTGGACGTGGCCGATACCGGTGGGCTTGTGGACGAAGGCGCGGGCGGGGCCGGTCACGTATTCGGCGTGGGAGCCGACGCCGTGCGGGTAGGGCAGCATGCCGAAAACCTCGTCGCCCGGCTTGAACAGGGTGACGCCGATGCCGACGGCCTCGACGACTCCCGAGACGTCCCAGCCCAGGATGAGGGGCAGCCCGTTGGCGGTCATGGGCTGGGCCCGGTTCCACCAGTCGGTCGGGTTGACGCCGGCCGCGCGGACGGCGATCAGGATCTCACTCAACCCCGGTTCGGGCCGGGGCAGTTCGACTTCCTTGAGCACCTCGGGGGAACCGTGGGTGTCCTGGCGGATGGCGCGCATGGGGGTGGTATTGGAATTCGTCATGCGTCCAGCGTCGCTGCCTGGCACCCCTCGGCGCCATGGCATGAATGCCAACTTTCGACGGGATCGCGCCACGCCGCCAGGATGGAGGCAGGAGATCTACGAGTCACCGCCTGACGAGGCGACGGCGCCTGAGGTGTGCTGCTCAGCGCCCAACAGGACCTTCGCCGCTCACCGCGGTCACGCCCATCTGGTCATGGTCGGTGACTCCCCCTGCTCCTGCCGGGTTGCCAGGCACTGGTGACCGCGAGGCAGGCGGAGTGTCGATCCGCCGTGACTCAGCTCTACAACGCCTGTGGTGCGGCCCGCTCCCGGCCGCAGCTGGACCTGTCGTCCGGCAAGCCCTGCTCATGCGAACTCGCCTCGCGCGACGACACGCCGTTCGAGTGCCGCGCTGGTCCCCGCGCGCCCCCATCCACAACGGTGTCGGCGTGAGAAACGGCAGGGAGGAGTCAGTCCGGGTTACGAGGTGATCCGTGGAAGAGCGTTGAACACGTGGTCTTGCCAGAGGTGGCGCGAGGCTTCCTCTGGGTAGATGGTGCATCGGCTCCGTGTGTCGAGGATGGGCGTCGGGCGGTGCTCTGTCGTAGGCGGGCCGCCCCGGACGTCGGTACTGGGCTACGACGATAACCGTGGTGCCACTTCTGACCTGATGTAGGCCCAGCAGGCATCTGTCGCTGGTGCCCAAGGAGGTGCCGCCGCCACCGGCCGGGGCATCACCGCATCGTGGGGCGGGCGCCTCCGGGCGTGCATGACGACGAGCTCTACCCAGCGCTGGGCGTCAGTGGGCCGCCCGGTCCATCCCCGAAAGCAGCCGGTCAGCCCATCAGATGTAGCCCGTCTCCGAAGTCGATGCGCGCGAGGTCGGCGCGCGAGAGGATACCGAGCTTGGGGAACACGTTGGCCAGGTGATGACCCACCGTGCGGGGACTGATCAGCAGCTGTGCCCCGATCTCCCGGTTGGTGAGCCCCTGCGCGGCCAGCCGTGCGACTCTCAACTCCTGCGGCGTGAGGATGGCTGCGGTGTCCCGGGCCGGTGCGGAGTCGCGGCGCGGTTGCTGCCCGGTCAGCTCCTGTTCGGCCCGGGTGCGGGCGAGCAGGGGCGCCGCGTCCAGTCGCCGGAAGATCTCCGCGGCTTCGGCGAGCTGTGTCCGGGCGTCGGTACGGCGGCGGGCCCGCCGCAGCCACTCGCCGTACAGCAGGCGCGTGCGGGCGTAGTTGAAGGGCCGCGACTGGGCTCCGGGAACATCCAGCGCAAGCCGGAACTGCTTCTCCGTATCCGCCCCCGACGCCAGCAGGGCATGGACCAGGTGCGTCGCGGAGATCGCCCACGCTGCGTTGGTCCGTTCGGCCCACCGCCGCAGCAGCCGCGCCTGGTCCTCGGCCATCGCCCGCTGCCCTGCCTGGAGGGCGGCCTCGGCGGTGTCCGCCGCGGCGAGTACGGCAATGGTGGGGTGCGCAGAGTGGTGCCCGTGCTCTGTCAGCCGGACCAGGCGGTCCAGCGCCTCTTCGGCCCGGCCGGCGAAGAGCGCCGTCATGCCGAGGTTCCACTCCGCGCCGGCGCTGAAGACGAGCACCCCACGCGGCACCCATTCCTCGATGAACCGGGCGGCGAAGTCCGCGACGGTCAGCTCATCGCCTCGCGCGGCTGCCAGCCATCCGAGACCAGCGCGGCACTGCGCCGCCAAGTGGTCGTCGCCGGTCCCCTCGGCCACTTGGAGCCCCTCAAGGGCGTTCGCCGTGGCCGAGGTCCAGGAGCCCTGCGCGATGTCGGGCGCCACGGTCTGGGCCAGCGCCTGGGTGAGGGCGGTGACCTGGTCGGTGTGCCGCAGCGTGTCGATTTCGCGGCGGAGCGCCTCCTGCAGGGCGGACTCGATGCCCCAGGCCACCGCCAGCGGTGCTGGTGGCATCAGGAGCCAGGAGCTGCCGCTGAGCCGGGTGAGGATGTCAGCGACGGGGGCCACGGCCTGGTAGCGGTCATCGGCACCGTCCGGTTCCTGCGTCCACCATTGGCGCAGCAGCGGCAGCAGATCGGCGTTCGGGAAGTTCCCTTGCGGGAGCCGCCGCTCGAGCCGCTGGAGCGCCTCGCGCTGAAGTGCGCCCCGGCCGGCCGCCCAAGCGGCCCGCAGCGCCATGCTGCCGAGCCTGAACGCCTGCCCGGGATCGGCCACGCGTTCCATGTCTCGGGTCAGTTGACGGCAGGCGGTTTCCAGATCGCCGTTCGCGAACTCGATCAGTCCGCGCAACCCTTGGCTGAGATCGGCGACCGCGGATGCGGAGGAGGCTTCTTCGGTCTGGTCCAGCATTCTCCGCGCCACGTCGACGTGGCCGGCCTCCCAGGCCGCCCTAGCTCCGTGAGCCAGTCGCCTGGCCGCGTCGTCCTTGGAGGGGGACAGCTTCGCCGCCCGCCGCAGTGCACGTGCCGCCGTGGCACAGCCACCGCGCGCCCAGGACCGCTGGGCCGACTCCTCCAGCAGCCGGGCCACCTCCTCGTCGGGTCGGCCCGCGGCTTCCGCGGCCGCGGCGAGGTGCCAGGGGCGCAGCTCCTCGGCGTTCTCACTGGTCAGCACGGAGGCGAGCGCGCGATGAACGGCCTGGCGGTTCGCGGGCGGCGCCTCCTCGTAGACCACGGCCCCCATCAATGGGTGGCGGAAGCGGACGCGACCGTCCGAGCGCGTGGCGAGCAGACCCGAGTGCATCGCCTCGTCCCACGCCCCCACGTCGAGGCCGAGCACAAGTCCGGCCTGGCTCATGGTGTTTCGATCGCTACGGTCGTCGGCGGCGGCAAGAAGGAGCGCGGTGCGGGCAGACGCGGACATCCTCTCCATCCGGGCGCGGAAGGCACTGCGCAGACGTGGCCCGACGGCGATCCGCTCATCGGCAAGAGGGTGCGTCGAGATGTCGCCGGCCGCCACGGACGTGGTCAGCTCCTGGAGCGCGAGGGGATTTCCGGCCGCCGCACGGACCGTGCGGCGGATGACTGATTCGTCCGCGCGCGGAGCAACGGCACGGGCGAGGAGCCTGGCGTCCTCGTCGCCCAGCTCCCCGACCTCCAGGGCCGCCAGTTTCTCCCAGGGGCCGTCGACGGGGTCGTCGTGTCCGGTGAGGAGCATGACCACGGGCTCGTTGCGCAGTCGGCGCCCGGCGAAGGCCAGGCACTGTGCGGACGGCTCGTCGAGCCATTGGGCGTCGTCGGCGACGATGAGCACCGGCCGTTCCTTGGCCAACTCGCCGACGAGCGTCAGTACGGCCACGCCGATCAGAAACCGGTCCGATACGTCGTCACTGGTACCGAGCGCCCCGTTCAGGGCCTTGACCTGCGGCGGCGGGAGCGTGCTGATCCGCTCCGTCACCGGCCACAGCAGTTCGTGCAGCGCGGCGAAGGCCAGCTCCGACTCAAGACGAGTACCGAGGCACCTCAGGATGGTGAAGTCCGCGGCGGCCGACTCGGCCACGTATTCGAGCAGGGCTGTCTTGCCGATGCCGGGGTCACCCCACAACATCATGGTCGCTCCGCGTCCCTGACGAGCGCCGTCAAGGATCCGGTCGAGGGCCGCCTGCTCCTGGCGCCGTCCGTACAGGTCCATTTGCTTGAAGCTTAATGGGCTGCGACCGCCCGGAACCACTGCCGACAACCCGACTTCAACGACACCAGACCGAATCTTGACGGACCCGGTGACGGACACGGTGACGGATCCGGTTTCCCCTTTTTCCTCGTAGCGTCGGGCGCGATCAGTGCACGCGCGCCCGACCGCAGGGGGAAGACATGGTGACGGCGATCCGGGTCGGGAGCGTCGGCAGGACAGCGGCTCAGCTCGTCGTGACGCAACACCGCGATCGCCGCGGCGGCCACGGAACCGAAACCGAGGCCGCGCTACACCGCCGCCCCAACCGCCGACCGCGTCAGCACGCTATGTCGCGTCGCCCTGCCCGGCCCTGGGCAATCAGCGCTGCGCACCCAGCCGGCCGCGACTGACCCGCTCGTCCGTCAAACCGATCGAGGCCTCGAAGCGCAGCAAGGAAAAGCCCGACATGACCACGGGTGTGCCAGACCTGGTTGTGGGCGTCGCCTCTGCCAGTTCAGGACGCCCCGACGAACACGCCCCCCTGGCAAACCGCCAGGATCACCACTCGGAGCGAACGATGACGCAACCCAGCACGATCAGCGTGGAGCGGCTGGCACCAGGGATCCGCAAGATCACCTTCTCGAATCCACCGGTGAACCTCATCGTCGGGGAGACCGTGTCCCGACTGGTCGAGGTGGTCACGGAGCTGAGCGAGGACCCGCAGGTTCACGTTGTCGTCTTCACCAGCAGTACACCCGGCTACTTCTTCAACCACTTCGATCTCGGCCGGGTCGCCGACTTCATGCCGTCCGATCCGGAGGCGACGCCGGAGTGGATCGATCTCGTCGTACGGCTGTCCACGGCTCCGTTCATCAGCATCGCGTCCATCCGCGGACGGACCAGGGGCGGCGGAGACGAACTGGCCCTGGCCTGCGATCTGCGCTACGCCAGCCGCGAGCACGCGCTGTTCGGCCAGCCCGAGGTCGGCGGCGGAATTCTTCCCGGCGGCGGGGGCACAGAACACCTGCCCCGACTCATCGGACGGGATCGGGCACTCGAAGCCATCCTCAGCAGCGATGACTACGACGCCGACGCGGCTGAACGCTACGGATGGGTGACCCGCACCGTCGCCGACACCGAGCTGGACGGCTTCGTGGACGGTATGGCAACCCGGCTGGCGTCCTTCGACAAGGCGGCGCTGGCAACCGCCAAGGCTCAGGTCAACCGGGCCACGCTCCCGCCCGATGCCGACCTGCGAGCGGCCTACACGCAATTCCTGACCTCCCTGACCTGGCCAGGCCCCCAGGCATTCCAGCCCCAGTTCGAGAAGCTCGCCGCCGAAAAGGGTCCTGAGGAGCTGGAACTCCGCTTGGGCCACTACCTCGGCATCGCACGTCAGGAGAGCCGGTGAACACCTACTGCGAAGACCCGTTCGCGACCAGCGGATGACGCTTCCGGGATCACCTCCAGCACCACGATCGCAACGGCCTCCACCGGTTCGACACCGGCCGGCGACCGGGCCCACGCTCGTCGACTGAGCTCGGTCGGCCTGCCGCTCCGTGTGTCCAAGTCCGAAGTGCTGCGTGAGGACGGCACCGAGGCCGCCGTCGACGAGTGCAGCGGGTGATGCGACGACTGGCGGTGGCGGTCTCGGTCACCTGCTCGTCATCCGCCCATGGTCTTTCCCGTACCGCCCCCTTCGTTTCCAGATCCTTTCCTGGATCGCCGGACGTGAACGCTTGCCATCGGTCGACGATCCCCGTATGGTCGTACGAACGTAAGACATACGAGCGTAATTCAAATTAGGGAGTTCGTGATGGCGGCAACTCGGCCGGTGGCGCTCGTGACAGGTGCTTCATCGGGGATCGGCAAGGAGACGGCTCGCGCCTTCGTCGCGGCGGGCTTCGATGTGGTCGGAACCGGTCGCAAGACCTCCGGGCTCACCCCGCCCGCCGGGGTGACGTACCTCGATCTCGACGTGGGCAGTGACGACTCGGCCACCGCCTTGGTCGCGGAGGTGATCGAACGGTTCGGGCGTATCGACGTCCTGGTCAACAACGCGGGCATCGGTGCGGCGGGTGCCGTCGAGGAGAACTCCGTCGCCCAGGCCCAGAGCGTCCTGAACATCAACGTCTTCGGTGTCATGCGTATGACGAAGGCCGTACTGCCGCACATGCGCGCCCGGGGCGGCGGACGCGTCATCAACATCTCGTCCGTTCTGGGGGTCGCCCCCCAGCCCTTCATGGCCCTTTACGTTGCGTCGAAGCATGCCCTCGAGGGCTACTCCGAGTCCCTGGACCACGAGGTCCGCGAACACGGCATCCGCATTCTCCTCGTGCAGCCCGCCTACACCAAGACCAGCTTCGACACCAACGCCGCGCAGCCCGACACCCCGCTGCCCCTGTACGCGGAGCGACGCCGGATCTTCGACGAGGTGATCGCGGAGGCGATGAGCGCCGGCGACGACCCAGCCGTCGTCGCCAGGACGATCGTCACCGCGGCCACCGACAAGAAGCCGAAGCTGCGCTATACCGCCGGCCCGCTGGCCGCACGCGTCACCAAGGCGCGCCGCCTCGTCCCCGTCGGAGTGTTCGACAAGCAGATCCGCAAGAACAACCGCCTGCCCGGCTGACACCCCGGTTCAATCCCGGTCTGGCCCCAAGAGTGTTGATTCCGGCTGAATGCCTGCGATGTACCCAATATCGCCGGCATCCCTGATGTTCCTCAAAGTCCATTGATCAGTCCCTCGTTGATTTGCCAAGGAGAGTCATGCAGCAGCAAAGCCAGCAAACGGCCCCGCGCAGTACATCGATCACACGGCGTTTTCTGAATAAGAAGAAGGTCGGCATCGCGCTGGCGGTCACCGCGACAGCGGCCGTCCTGGCCTCGGCGCCGTCCGCGTCCGCGTGGACGGGAGGCTCCTACGGCGGGTCCGTGGTCACCGACGTACGGACCGCCGCAGCGTTCGACTTCGCGGCCGGCGAGATCCCCGAGAACATCACCGCCAACCCCGACGGCTCGGTGACCTTGTCCATGCTCGGCAGCTGCGCGGTGTGCCAGCGCACCCACGGACCGGAGCTGATGCGTATAGACGCGTCCGGACAGCGCACGGTGCTCGCCACCGGGCAGGTGGGTGAGGCGATCAGCGGCAACGCCCGCGGCAGTGACGGCACCGTCTACTACGCGCTGTGGGCCCCGGGCAACGCCGACCGCAACGGCGTGTACAAGCTGCTTGCCGACGGCACCCCGCAGCGTGTCGCCGCTCTGCCCGCCGACTCGGGCCCCAACGGGCTGGCCGTCGACCCGACGGGACGCACCCTCTACATCGCGGACAGCCTGAAGGGCGTCATCTGGTCCGTTCCGGTGTCGGGCGGATCGGTGACCCCGTGGCTGACCGACGCCGCTCTCGCGCCGGTACCGACCGAAGCCCTGCCGATCGGTGCCAACGGGCTCCGGTTCCACAACGGCGCCCTGTGGATCAGCAACTTCAACAAGGGAACCCTGCTGCGGGTACCGGTCACCGGCACCGGCACGGCCGGCCCCGTCCACCAGATCGCGGGCGGCCTGCCCAACATCGACGATCTCAGCTTCCTGACCCCCTTCTCCGATGTGGTGTTCGCGGCGCAGAACGGCTCGTCCTCGAACAACGGCCCGGACAGGGTCGTGGTCATCTATCCCAACGGCACCTACAAGCCCGTCCTGACCAGCGCGGACGGTCTTGCCTCGCCCTCGGCGACCGCGGTTCGCGGCGACCGGCTGTACGTCACCGACGGCGGGGTCCCCGAGCCCCACGACCCGAAGCTGCAGACCGCCAGGATCAACTTCCCCGCTCTCCTTGCAGGCGCGACACACTGACCCGACCAGGCCGGCAGCCGGGGCACCCGCCCCGGCTGCGACGGAGGAACGCATCGTGCGGTACACGAAGGAACACAAACAGCAGACGCGGCAGCGGATCATCACGACGGCAGGCCGCCGGCTCAAGCTGGACGGCATCGACGGCTCCGGAGTCGCGACCCTCATGAAGGACGCGGGCCTGACCAACGGCACCTTCTACGCCTACTTCACGTCCAAGGACGACCTCGTCACCACCGCCGTAGCCGACCAACTGCGCGCACAGCACGCGAACATCGTCGCGCAGGCGGCACCAGGCCGCGCCGGACTCGAACAGATCATCCGCTGGTACTTCTCCACCGAACAGCGCGACACCATCGAGGACGGCTGCCCCAACGCCGCCCTCCTCGACGAGATCGCACGCTCCACAGACGCGACCCGGCAGGCGTACACCGATGGCGCGCTGACCCTCATCGACGGCTTCGCCGCCCGCCTGGCACCCCACGACCCGCCATCAGCGCGTCTGAAGGCACTCAGCCTCCTCGGCATGATGGCCGGGACGCTACAACTCTCCCGCGCCCTGACCGACCGGCAACTCGCCGACCAACTCCTCGAACAGGGCATCCACAACGCCCTCGCCCTGCTGGACGCCTAGCAGGACGACTGATCGCCGCAGTCGGCGATGATCCCGGCCCGACGTGATACCGGTGAAAATCACCCCCGTCGGATCTGACCACGCCGATGCGCCGGCCGGCCACGGCGATCTTCCCTTCCCCGCCCGGTGCGCTCAGGCATGCCATGTTCGTCCCGCCAATTTCAAGGCCGCGGCTCCCCTCCCCTCACCCACAGGGGAGCCGGGCCTGTTCAAGCCCTGCCAATGCAATGACCTGCCCTGACCGGCGCAGTACACGGTTGCTACCGCACATCGCCGACGGCGGCGGATCAGCACACTCCCGGCAGTACCGCCAGCCCACCCGCCTCCAGAGGAGCCTTCCATGACTGTCATCAGCCGCCCCGAGATCCATGTCAGTGGCGGGACCGTGCGGGGCCGCAGGGAGGAGGGGCTCGCCGTCTTCCGCGGCATACCCTTCGCCCAGCCACCAGTGGGCGAACAGCGTTTCGCGGCGCCCCAGCCCGCGCTGCCGTGGGACGGGGTGCGCGAGGCCTCTGCCTACGGGCCTCCGCCGCCGCAGTCCTCGGTATTCGGGCTCATCCCGCCCTGGGAGGGCGGCGGGGAGAACGAGTGGCTGACGGTCAACGTCTGGTCCCCCGCTTACGGCGATAGCCCCGAAGCGGCCCTGCCGGTCATGGTGTGGATCTACGGCGGTGCCTATATGGCCGGGCACACGGGTCAGCCCGATTACGACGGGGCCGCGCTGGCCGCGGTGGGCGTGGTCGTCGTGACAATGAACTACCGCGTAGGCATGGAGGGTTTCGCGCAGATCAAGGGCGCGCCGGCCAACCGGGGGCTGCTCGACCAGGTCGCCGCGCTGGAGTGGGTTCGGAACAACATCGCCTCATTCGGCGGCGACCCGGGCCGGGTGACGGTCTTCGGCGAGTCCGCCGGGGCCGGCTCGATCGCGGCGCTGATGGCCATGCCCAGGGCCGCCGGACTGTTCCGGCGGGTGATCGCGCAGAGCGTGCCGGGCACCTTCTTCTCCCCGGAACTGGCCGACGACATCGCCGTCACGTGCGCCGCCGAACTCGGGCTCCGTCCGACACTGGCCGACCTCTCGTCCATCGAGCCGACCGCGCTGGCCGCGGCGGGCGACGCGGTGGCCGCGAAGATGGCCCAGTACGAGGACCGCTGGGGGCCGGTGGCACACACCGTGACTCCCTTCTCGCCGGTCGTCGACGGGGAGATCCTGCCGACCGACCCGTGGCAGGCGATCGCCGCCGGCTCGGCGCGCGACATCGACCTGGTCGTCGGTCACAATCGCGAGGAGTACCGGCTGTTCATCGCCCAGGCCGGACAGCTCGGCCAGATCACCGACGAGCGGGCGACCACCGTCCTGCGAGGGCTTGCGCCGGGACCCGAGGTGGAGGCGGCGTACCGGGCCCGCGGTTACGCGGCCGGTGAGCTGTACGAGCGGATCTACTCCGACTGGCTGTTCGACATGCCCAGCCTGCACCTGGCCGAAGCGCACGCCACCGCCGGCGGCCGGTCCTACCTCTACCGGCTGAACTGGCCGGCCCCGGCCATGGGCGGCGCGTTCGGCGCCTGCCACGGTCTGGACGTCGGACTGGTCTTCGGCAACCTGAGCGCAGGCCTCAGCGCCCTCCTGATCGGTGAGCAGCCACCCGCCGACGCGGTGGCCCTGTCCCAGTGGATGCGCTCCGCGTGGACGGCCTTCGCCACCACCGGCACCCCCGGTTGGCCCGAGTGCGACACCGAACAGCGCCTCACCCAACTCATCGACACCGAACCCACCGTCACGCCCTACCCGGCCGAAACCACCCGCCGCATCTGGGCGGACCACACCTTCAACGCCCTTCCGCTGCGCCCGTCCTGACTATCCGCCGACGCCAGATCGAGGCCCGGCCGGCTCCGCACTTCCGCCGGCGACGCTCCGCCAGGGTTCCGGCTCGGGGGCCCTTTCGCCTTGCCGGTGATACCGCCACCGCCACAACGCCCGCTTCTGAACCGGTGGGAACGGCGGCCGCTCCCACTCGGCATCACCAAGATCACCTCGCCGATGCTCACAACAATGCCCCGGACGCGAGGCAGTCACCTACCGCGGCTCATCGCTTGCCGCCCTGTTCCTGGACCGATCGACGGTCCCGTCAATCCTTCCGGAGTTCTCCGTGTACATCGCCTATGTCGTCATCGCCGTCGTGCTGTCCCTGGTGCTGGTCCTCTCTGCCGTTCCCGACATCACCCGCGACCCGAAAATCACAGATGGAATCAAGGCGCTCGGGGTGCCCGACAGCTGGTTCCTGCCACTCGGCCTGCTCAAGATCGCAGGCGCTCTGGGGCTGCTCGCCGGCATCGTCTACCGACCGTTGGGCATCGCGGCGGCGATCGGTGTCGTCCTGTACTTCCTGGGCGCCGTGATCACGCACGTCCGTGGAGGCGACGCGAAGAGAATCGGCCTCCCGGCCAGCATCATGCTCGTTGCCGTGGCGGCGCTGGTGCTGGGCTTCGCGACGCTCTGACCGTGCTCCACGATCGCACTCGGACCAGCTCGCGATCACACCGTGCAGCAACTGCCGGACTCTTGCCTCCAGCACCCGGGCCGGAGGCAAGTCGCTCAGGGACGGCTGGCGACGGCAATGTCCGGGACGGCCCACGCCGGCCGCCCCGGACAGCCTCGGACTTGCGGGCGGCTACAGAGCGCAGTCCGGGTCGGGGCGCCGGCAGTGCCGATCAGGTGGCCGGCCATCAGCTTCGGGGAACTGATCGGCACAAGCGTCGGCGGCCCGGCCGAACACCTGGCGCGCTCTGACGCTCTCCGGCCGATGTTCTCCGGTTGTGCTCCCGGTCGCTTCAAGACCGCTGGGCTGTTTCGCTCTTCCGGATCAGCATCGTCGAATGTCCCTGCTGAGGGATCGTGCTGATACCACCGGCCTGAGTGCCGCGTGCTCCGCCGCCCTGGGATCGCTCAGGCCGCGCGGGACCGGACCTGATCCGGGGCCGGGTCGCGACCGGCTCCGACGGTATTGCTTCCCGACGGCGGCGGTCCGGGGCGTTGCGCTTGTCGGCGAGCCCCGCTCAACGCGGACTTCATGATCAGGTTCGGCGGCACCTGACCGTTGGCCGGAGTCAGATCGTCGGCCCAGATGCGACAACGTCCAGGATGCTCAGGCGAGTCCGCGTTTGAGGATCTTGCCGGTGGATGTCAGGGGCAACTCGTCGACGAACTGGACGACCCGCGGGTACTTGTACGCTGCGAGACGTTCCTTCGCCCAGGCGGCGAGCTCCTCCTCGGTCGTGCCACTCCCGGCTTTCGTCACCACGACGGCCTTGACCTCCTGGCCGTGGGACTCGTGCGGTACGCCGATGACCGCGACCAGCGAGACGGCGGGGTGCTCCATGAGCACTTCCTCGACCTCGCGCGGGTAGACGTTGAAGCCACCCCGGATGATCATGTCTTTGGACCGGTCGACGATGTAGTAAAAGCCGTCTTCGTCCCTTCGGGCGAGGTCGCCGGAGCGGAACCAGCCCTCATGGATCGCCTCGGCCGTCGCCTGGGTCGCCGAGCAGCCGTGGTCGGACGGCACGGTGGGCATGTACGGGCGCGGCGCTGGCACGGCGTCCCGATACGAAAGCCCACTGCCCTGACTTCCTCCGCCGAGATCACCCTGGGCCTCGCCTCCGTGAGTTCCGTCGACCGACCCCGCTCAGCCGCCTCCACGGTGTCCCAAGCAAAGGTCGCCCCGCTGAAGCGGGCTTTCAGACTGCCCCGTCCGCCGGTGGCGCACAGGCGTCCGTCACCCGTCGGGGGGCCTCACCGCCAGCGATGACACCAGTGTCGACCTGGACACAGAAGATGTGAACTCCCTCAACTGCCCAGCCATGGGCAGGACTTACTTGAGCGCCACTCAAGGGCCCTCGCGGACGTCCGTGAACTCGTTGAGGTACCGAGATGTCCAGTTCGGCGTCGGTGACGGCGAGCCGGCCGAGGCTGTGCTGATGCCGGCGCCGAGGAATGGCAGTTCCGGGGCGTACCGGATGTTGCGAGAGCGCCGACTGCCTCGCGGCGGGGCAGCCTGCCACGCCACCCGCCAACCACCGTCCCCTGGATGCTCCTGCCGCCCGGCAGGTCGGTCTTGGCCAGGAACCGCCGTTCCCGGGCCGTCGCGCATCAGCCGGGCGTCTTAAGACATGTCCACAGGGCATGATCACGAAAGGCCTGCACCACCACCAGCGAAGAATCCGCTGGTGAGCCCCCTGCGCCTGGCAGCCGATCACAGCCACTCGGCGCCTGTTCAGCGGTTCATCGGTCCGACTCTCGTCTCGCCGTCCCCGTACACGAGGCGCGCCGGCACGTGACCTCACACCACCCTGACCAGCGGCGACACGCTCAACAGCCTAAAAGGGTGCGGATTCGACCCGGATTCGACCCGAGGGCCCCAGACTCCAAAACGATCAGCAGTTGACCTGCAGTGATGCCGATTCTTGCCGCTGTACCGAGCATCCATCGACAGATGGGTATCACATTTACAATTAAGCGGACACATTTGGGCGATTAACGCTACGCAGTGAGTAGTCGCACTCGCCGTCGCCCTCTCCGGCCAACCAAGCGCGAACCGAACAGCAGCAACCACCCGGGGCACCTACTCCGGCGACCCAGGGCTGACAGAACAGGGATCTGACCAGCCTCTTTACAGAAGTCCTTCCGCCTGGCAGAAGCCGCCTTGCCAAGCCGCCACAAGCCTCACGACCCTGATTCCAACCACGGCACGCGGGGCGACGGCGCCCCGCCGACAGGGACGGGAACCCCCATGCCTCACACGACCGCCTTCGCCAGGAACCAGTGGTACGTCGCCGCGTACAGCCACGAGGTCGGCCGCGAGGAACTTCTCGGCCGTACGATCCTCGGCGAGCCCCTCGTCTTCTACCGGACCGAGGAGGACGGCACCCCGGTCGCGCTGGCCGACCGCTGTGTGCACCGCCGGTTCCCGCTGCACGAGAAGCCCAGTCGGCTCGACGGCGACAAACTCGTGTGCGGGTACCACGGGTTCACGTACGACACGACCGGTACGTGCGTGTATGTGCCGGGGCAGAAGCGCGTGCCGCGCACCGCCCGTGTCGCCTCCTATCCCGTGGTCGAGCAGGACTCCCTGGTGTGGGTGTGGATCGGCGACCCGGCGCTGGCCGACGCCGACACCATCCCGCGGGCCAGGCACCTCGACTCCCCCGGCTGGGTCACCGTCCGCGGCATGGAGCCGATCGACGCCGACTACGGGCTGCTCGTCGACAACCTCCTCGACCTCTCCCACGAGACGTACCTGCACGGCGGCTACATCGGCACCCCCGAGGTCGCCGAGACGCCGATCACCACCGAGGTCGACGAGGGCGCGGGCATAGTCCGGGTCAGCCGGCACATGGACGACGCCGAATGCCCGCCGTTCTACGCCAAGTCCACCGGCATAGAGGGCCGGATCACCCGCTGGCAGGACATCGAGTACCACGCCCCGTGCCTGTATCTGCTGCACAGCCGGATCGCACCGGTGGGTGTACTGCCGGAGGCGGACGGAAGCGATCCCCACGCCTTCCACACCGAGATCACGTACGCGATCACGCCGTCCGGAGACGGTCGCGTGTACGACTTCTGGATGGTCTCCCGCGACTGGGCCATCGAGAACGACGAGGTCACCGAGTTCCTGCGGGGCAACAACCACACCGTGGTGATGCAGGACGTCGACGCGCTCAACCTGCTGCAGCGCACGCTCGGCACCGAGCGGACCGGGTACCAGGAGCTCAGCATCAACATCGACACCGGCGGCCTCGCAGCCCGCCGTATCCTCGCGCGGCTGGTCGAGGAGGGCGACAAGCCCGTGGAGAAGGTCCTGTGAGCAGCAGCCCCACCGGCGAGATCTACCGCATCGACTGGCTGCCGGGCACCGACGTCCTGCACGGCACCTGTCACTGCGGTGCCGAGCACGCCGCCCAGGACCCGGTCGAGATGTGGGAGTGGATGCTCGCCCACCCCGAAGGCCACCAGCCGCAACGGCACGAGTCTCAAGGGAACAGCTCATGACCGTGTACGAAGCCGAACTCGTCGTAGACCGCAGGGAGTTCGCGGCCGACGGCGTGCTCGCCCTCACCCTGCGCCATCCGCTCGGCGAGGACCTGCCGGACTGGGAACCGGGCGCCCATGTGGACGTCGTGCTCGGGCCCGAGCTGGAGCGGCAGTACTCGCTGTGCGGCGACCCGGCGGACCGGTCCGTGTGGCGGATCGCCGTGCTGCGGGAGCCGGACGGTCGAGGCGGATCCGCCCATGTGCATGAGCAGTTGGGGCAGGGCGACAAGGTGCGGGTGCGCGGGCCGCGTAACCACTTCCGGCTGGAGAGCGCGCCCCGGTACCGGTTCATCGCGGGCGGGATCGGGATCACGCCGATCCTGCCGATGCTGGCCGCGGCGGAGGCGGTGGGTGCCGACTGGACGCTGCTGTACGGCGGACGGACGCGCGACTCCATCGCTTTCACCGAGGAGTTGGGGCGCTACGGGGATCGGGTGACCGTCGCCCCGCAGGACGAGACCGGACTGCTGGACCTCGCCTCCGTGCTGGACGACCTGCCCGACGGCACCCTCGTCTACTGCTGCGGTCCCGGGCCGCTGCTGGACGCGGTCGAGGAGCGCTGCCCGGCCGACCGGCTGCATGTCGAGCGGTTCACGCCGAAGGCCCAACACAGCGGTGAGAACACGGAGTTCGAGGTCGAGCTGGCGCAGAGCGGGCGTACCGTCACCGTCGCGCCCGACGTCTCCGTGCTCGACGCCGTGCGCGCCTCAGGTGTCGAGGTGCTGTTCTCCTGCACCGAGGGCACCTGCGGCACCTGCGAGACCGACGTGCTCGACGGCACCCCGGACCACCGGGACTCCGTGCTCACCGCCGAGGAGCAGGAGAGCGGGGAGACGATGATGATCTGTGTGTCCCGCTGCCTGGGGAAGCGGCTCGTGCTGGACCTGTGATCCGCAGGTCGGCGTCGATCCGGGCGACCGCCGCGAGCAGGTGCGGCAGCAGCTCGCGGCGGATCGACTCGACCGAGTTGCGGCCCGCCGGCACGGCGATGTTGACGGCCGCGACCACCTCGCCGTCCCGGTCCCGCACCGGGGCGGCGACCGACCGGAGCCCCTCCTCCAGCTCCTGGTCGACGATCGCGTACCCCTGACCTCGCACCTGTAGGAGTTCGGTGCGCAGGGCCGGCACCGAGTCGACGGTGCGGTCGGTCAGGGGGCGCAGTCGTGTCCGGGCGAGCCGGGCGTCGATCTCCTCGTCCGCCAACCCGGCCAGCATGACCCGGCCCACCGAGGTGACGTACGCCGGGAAACGGGTGCCCACGGTGATCGAGGCCGACATGATGCGGCGGGTCGGCACCCGGGCGACGTAGACGATGTCGTCGCCGTCGAGGACGCACAGCGACGACGACTCCCGTACCTGCGCGACGAGTTGCTCCAGATGTGGCTCGGCGATCTGCGGCAGGGTGAAGCCGGCCAGGTAGGAGTAGCCGAGCTCCAGGACGCGGGGCGTGAGGCGGAAGTGGCGGTCGTCCGTGGCCATGTAGCCGAGGTCGACCAGCGTCAGCAGGAGCCGGCGGGCGGCGGCTCGGGTGAGGTCGCAGGCGCGGGCGACCTCACTCAGAGTCTGTGCGGGGTGCTCGGCGTCGAAGGAGCGGATGACGGCGAGGCCACGCTCGAAGGACCTCACGAAGTGCGGTGCTCGGGCTCCGGCGGCCATCGCCACCTCCAAAAGTGTCAACAATGTTGTCAGCGAACCCATTGACCGAACTGTTGGACGGCTCTACCTTCCCGCTGAGCGTGCACGCGCACTACTGTGCGCCCTGCGCACGACCTGTCGGAACACCGTTGCACGTTGTCTGTACAGGAGGAGCCATGCGTCGTCTGTTCGCCGGTCTCAGTGCCGGCGCCCTTCTGCTCGTCGCGACGGCCTGTGGCTCGTCGGGCGGCGGTTCGTCCAGCGGGAGCACGTCGTCCGGGGGCGTCACCACGGTCAAGGTGGGACTCATTCCGATCGTCGATGTGGCGCCGCTCTATCTCGGCGAGAAGAAGGGCTTCTACGAGAAGCAGGGTCTGAAGCTGTCGCCGACCCTGGCGTCGGGCGGGGCCGCGATCGTGCCGGCGGTGGCCTCCGGGCAGTACCAGTTCGGCTTCTCCAACGTGTTCTCCCTGATGGTCGCCCAGTCCAACGGCGTCTCCCTGAAGGCGATTTCGAACGGGGTCGCCTCAACGGGCGTGCAGGGCAAGGACTTCGGCGCCACGCTGGTGAAGAAGGACAGCTCCATCAAGTCGGCGAAGGACCTGGAGGGCAAGAAGGTCGCCGTCAACACCCTCAAGAACGTCGTGGAGTTGTCGGTCCGTGAGTCGGTGAAGAAGGCGGGCGGCGACCCGGACAAGGTGAAGTTCGTCGAGATTCCCTTCGACCAGATGCCGGCCGCGCTGGACAAGGGCCAGGTCGACGCCGCGATGGCCGTGGAGCCCGCGCTCACCACCATCGAGGACCAGGGCGGTCGGGAGATCTCCTCGCCACTGGTCGACGTGGCGCCGAACCTCACCGTCGCCATGTACTTCACGTCGACGCAGTACGCGCAGAAGAACCCCGCCGTGGTGAAGAGGTTCCAGACGGCCACCGCCCAGTCCCTCGCCTACGCGGACGCCCACCCGGACGAGGTGCGCCAGATCGTCGCCACGTACACCAAGGTCCCGGCGTCGGTGCTGGCCAAGGTGACCCTTCCCAAGTGGCCGGCCGACGCCAACCGCGCCTCGATCGAGACACAGGCCCAGCTCGGCCAGGAGTTCGGCTTCTTCAAGAAGGCGCCCGACCTCAACACCCTTCTGCCGTGAGGGGGTTGAACACCGCGCTCGGCGCGGCCGGGCTCGCGGCCTTCCTCGCCCTGGGCGAGGCGGTGCCGCGGCTCGGCCTGGTCAAGGAGGCCTACTTCCCGCCGACCAGCCGTATCGCCTCCGCCCTCGGGGACGAACTGTCCGACGGCGCCTTCTGGTCGGCGCTCGGCGACACGCTCACCGGCTGGGCGATCGGTCTCGCGATCGCGGTCGGCGCCGGTGTCGTCGTCGGCGTGCTCGTCTCGATCGTGCCGTATCTGCGCGAGGCGACCGCCTCGACGATCGAGTTCCTGCGCCCGATCCCGTCGGTCGCCCTGATTCCCCTCGCGGTACTGCTGTACGGCACCCAGCTGAAGTCGGTGCTGCTGCTCGTCGTCTACGCCTCCTTCTGGCAGGTGCTGATCCAGACCCTGTACGGCGTCCAGGACGTCGACCCGGTCGCCGAGGAGACGGCACGCTCGTACGGTCTCGGCACCTGGGCGCGGGTCCGCCATGTGCTGTGGCCTACCGCGCTGCCGTACGTCATGACGGGCGTCCGGCTCGCCGCGGCCGTGGCGCTGATCCTCGCCATCACGGCCGAACTCGTCATCGGGGCACCGGGGTTGGGCCAGCGGATCGCAGTCGCGCAGACCTCGCAGGCGGTGCCCGACCTCTATGCGCTGATCGTGGTCGCCGGGCTGCTGGGACTGGTCGTCAACGTGGGCGCGCGTACGGTGGAGCGACGGGCGCTGGCCTGGCACCAGTCGGTGCGCGGGGAGGTGGCGGTGTGAGGCGTCTGCTGCTCCGGCTGTTCTTCGTCGTCGCCCTGCCGCTGGTGCTGGTCGCGGTGTGGTGGGCCGCGTCCGACGGCAGCGCCAACCCCTTCTGGCCGCCCCTGCGCACGATCCTGAAGACGTTCCCGGACGTCTGGACCGGTGACCGCCTGCGCACGGACGTCCTCCCGAGCATCTGGCGCCTGGCGGCCGGATACGCCCTGGCGACCGTCGTCGGCATCGCGCTCGGCACGGTCATCGGCTCCTACCGACGGGTGCGGGCGGTCTGCGAGCCGGTCCTGGAGTTCCTGCGAGCGGTCCCGCCGCCCGTCCTCGTCCCGGTCATCATGCTGTTCGCGGGCATCGGCGACACCATGAAGATCGTCGTGATCGCGAGCGGCTGCGTCTGGCCGGTCCTCCTCAACACCGTCGAGGGCGTGCGCGCGGTCGACTCGGTGATGCTGGAGACGGCCCGCTCCTACGGCATCACGGGCGTCGCCCGCCTGCGCAACCTGGTCCTGCGCTCGGCGAGCCCGCAGATCTTCGCCGGTCTGCGCCAGGCGCTGTCCATCGGCATCATCCTGATGGTCATCAGCGAGATGTTCGCGGCCAGCGACGGCATCGGCTTCACCATCGTCCAGTTCCAGCGCAGCTTCGCGATCCCCGACATGTGGACCGGCATCCTGGTCCTCGGCCTGCTCGGCTTCCTGCTCTCCGTCCTCTTCCAGCTGGTCGAACGGCGGGTCCTCGCCTGGTACCACGGCCTGCGCGCGTCCACCCGGCGGTCCCCGTGAACATTGTGAAAGGGCGGTCCATGCACGCGCTCGACGTATCCGGCCTGCAGAAGGTCTACGAGGGTTCCGGCCGCCGCGTCGAGGCGGTACGGGACCTCACCTTCACCGTGGAGACGGGCGAACTCGTCTGTCTCGTGGGCCCGTCGGGCTGCGGCAAGACGACCCTGCTGAAGTGCGTGGGCGGCCTGCTCGCACCGTCAGCGGGTCGCGTCATGCTCTCCGGAAAGCCGGTGAGCGGGCCGCCGCCGGGGATGGCGTTCGTGTTCCAGGAGTACGGGCGGAGTCTGTTCCCGTGGATGCGAGTCGGTGAGAACGTCGAACTCCCTTTGAAGCAGAAAGGCTTGAGCAAGGCGCGACGCAGGGAGCTGGTCGCCGACGCACTGGAGTCGGTGGGTCTCTTGGACGCGGCCGGGGCGTACCCGTGGCAGCTGTCCGGCGGGATGCAGCAACGTGTCGCCATCGCCCGCGCGCTCGCCTACGAGCCTCAAGTGCTGTTGATGGACGAGCCGTTCGCGGCGGTGGACGCCCAGACGCGCGCCGATCTGGAGGACCTGGTACGACGGCTGTGGCGCGAGCGCGGCATGACGATCCTGTTCGTCACCCACGACATCGACGAGGCCGTGTACCTCGGCGAACGGGTCGTCGTCCTGTCCGCCTCCCCCACCGTCGTACAGGAACAGCTCAAGGTCGATCTCCCCGCCGAACGCGACCAGTTGCACACCCGGGTGGACCCGCGCTTCGCCGAGCTGCGCACGCATGTGTACCAGCAGATCCAGGCGGCCAAGCGCGGGGTCCCGCAGGACGAGGTCACGAAGTCGAATACGCCTCCACCTCACTGAACTGCCCTGCGGGCCACCCGGTGTTGGCACTCACGGACAGGCGCAGATAGCGCAGGGCGGTGCTGGCCGGCAGGGCTACGGTGGCGGTGTTGCCGGTCGCCGGGTCGAAGCGGTAGTCACTGGACCCGACCACGGTCGAGTAGGCGGATCCGTCGGTACTGCCGAGCACGGTGATGGTCTGCGTGCGTGCGCCCCACGCCGTCGACGGCGGCAGTTTCAGCACCAGGCGCCGGACCGCGTAGGACGAACCGAGGTCGACCGTCCAGGACTGCGGGAAGGCGTTGTTGGTCGACTCCCAGTAGCTGTTCGCGTCACCGTCGACGGCCTTGCCGGGCGTGTAGACGTCCTGGGAGCCGGTCGCGGTGGCCGGGCGGCCCCCCGCGAGGTTGCGGTTCGGGTCGGGGTCGGGGTTGCCCTGGCCGGGCTGGGGCCAGGTCGAGCAGTCCGACCAGGTGCTGCTCCAGCCGGAGTTGCCGCCACCGTCGGTGAGGGTGAAGCTGCCGGAGCCCGCCGGGTAGGGGCAGTTGTAGATGCCCGCGGCGCCGACGCTCGTCGCCGTGACGTCGCGGAAGGTGGCCGCGCCCTGGGCCTCGGCCTGGACGACCACGGTCCCGGTGTTGCGCACGGTCGCGCCGTCCACGGTGACATTGCGCACGGGATGGCCCTGTCCGCCGCCCGACACGAACTCGAAGGCGCTGTACGGGCTGTCGGTGACCGTCGTGTCGGTGATGTCGACGGTCGCGTCGATGGCGCTGTCGTACGAGTCGACGCGCAACGCGCCCATCGGATGGTTCCAGTTGGGGTTCATGGCCCCCGCACGGACGAGCGTGTTGCCGTCGACCGTGATCGTGCCGGCGAGCGGGGAGAACGGATCGAGGAACTTCTGGTTGGAGATCGCGATGCCGCTGCCCAGGGCGTTGGTGTCGGAGACCAGGTTGTTCCTGACGGCGATGTCGGTGCCGCCGTAGATCGCGATGCCGTTGGCGAGGTTGGGCTGCGAGACGGTGTTGTTCTCGAAGCTGGAGTTGGTGTCGGGCGCGTACAGCGACCACATGGCGAGCGAGTCGTCACCTTGGTTGCGCAGGAAGTTGTTGCGGACGCGGACCCCGCGCGCGTTGCCGTTGAGGTTGAGGCCGTCGGCGGTGGTGTCGAGGATGCGGTTGTTCTCGACGACCAGGTTGTCGTTGTCGCCCATCAGCCACAGGCCGACCTTCAGGTGCTGGATCCACATGCCGGAGACCGAACTGTTGGGCCCCAGTGACCCGTTGACGAAGTTGTCCGGGTTGGAGTCGACGCGTTCGGTGACCTCGCCCATGACCGCGAAGTCCTTGATGTGGACGCCTCCGGACGAGCTGGACTGGTCGATGAAGCGGGAGGTGTGCACGACCGAGTACCAGCTGCCCGCGCCTTGGAGGGTGACGTTCTGGACGCCGCTGAGGGAGGAGGTCAGCTTGTAGTCGCCCGGCGGGATCCAGACCACTCCCCCTTGGGCGGCGGAGAGGGCGTCCCGGAAGGCCTGGGTGGAGTCGCCGTTGCCGCTGGGGTCGGCGCCCTTGGAGGTGACCGCGACCGAACCGGCGGGCTGGGAGGCGGCGGCGTCGACCTGCTCGAAGTCGGCCACGTCCACGGTGACTTGGGTACCGGTCGACTGGAAGGCGACCTTGTCGCCGGCCTGGAGGTTCTGCCCGAGCGGCAGCCGGGAGTTGTCGAAGAAGTGGTGTTGCTTGGCGCCCGGGATCCAACCGGTGTCGATGTACGAGTACTTGGAGGTCACCGGCAGTGTCCTGGCGAGCTTGGTGCCGTTGACGTACACGTCGAGCGAGCCCGACTGCCCGTCCGGGACGCTGTAGGCGAGGTTCACGGCGTTGGCCGCGCGCGGCACCGTGAACTCGACGCGCTGCCCCGAGGTGAGGCGCACGGCCTGCCGTCCGGAGGCCTCGGAGGCGAGGGTGCCCTGGGTGTGGTCGGGGCCGATCTTCGTGCCGGTGCCGGTGGCGGACTCGGCCTCGACGGAGGTGAAGGGCAGGGTGGCGCCGGACGCCGCGTGGGCGGCGGGCACGGTCGCGGTGAGCAGGCCCGCGGAGAGGGCGGCCACGGCACCGATTACTGGCATGCGCCTGACAGATCTGGACCTGTGCATGTGCTGATCCCTTCGGGAATGGGGGTGCGGGGACAGCGGAGGCGGTCGGGCTGCGGCTCAGGGGCGCAGCCAGACCGCGGTGTCCTTCGGCAGCCGGCCGTCAGGGCTCAACGGGCCGCTGGCGAGGAGGAGTTGGGAGTGGGCGGGCAGCTCGGCGGGAATGTCGGAGAGGTTCACCGCGCACACGGCGCCTTCCCTACGGGCGAAGGCGATTACGCCGTCGGGTGCGGGCAGCCAGGTGAGCGGGCCGTCGCCGAAGACGGGCCGCAGGCCGATCGCCGCGCGGTACAGGGCGAGCATCGAGAAGGGGTCCGCGGCCTGGCGGTCGGCGGCGTACGTCGCCCAGCCGGCGGGCTGCGGCAGCCACGGCTCCTGCTGTGAGCCGAAGCCCGCGTACGGCGCCCCGGCGACCCACGGCAGCGGGACCCGGCACCCGTCACGCCCCGGGTCGATGCCGCCCGAGCGGACGTACATCGGGTCCTCGATGCGGTCGCGCGGGACGTCGGCCTCGGGCAGGCCCAACTCCTCGCCCTGGTAGAGGTAGACGGCGCCGGGCAGCGCGAGCGACAGCAGGGCGGCCGCGCGGGCGCGCCGGGTGCCGAGGGCGAGGTCGGTGGGGGTGCCGAAGGCCTTGGCGGCGAAGTCGAAGCCGGTGTCGGTGCGGCCGTAGCGGGTGACCGTGCGGGTGACGTCGTGGTTGCACAGCACCCAGGTGGCGGGGGCGCCCACGGGAGCGTGCTCGGCGAGCGTGGTGTCGATCGACGTACGGAGCCCGGCCGCCTCCCAAGGGCAGGACAGGAAGGAGAAGTTGAAGGCCGTGTGCAGTTCGTCGGGGCGGAGATAGCGGGCGAAGCGCTCGGCGTCAGGGAGCCACACCTCGCCGACGAAGACTCCGTCGTAGTCGTCGGCCACCGCGCGCCAGGAGCGGTAGACGTCGTGGAGTTCGTCGCGGTCGACGAAGGGGTGCGGCTCGGGTGCGTCGGCGAGGTCGGGCAGGTCCGGGTCCTTGGCGAGCAGGGCGGCCGAGTCGATGCGGACACCGGCGACGGCCCGCTCGAACCAGAACCGCAGGATGTCCTCGTGCTCCTGACGGACCGCCGGATGGGCCCAGTTGAGATCGGGCTGTTCGGGCGTGAACAGGTGCAGGTACCAGTCGCCGTCGGGCAGCCGCGTCCACACCGGCTCGGTGGAGCCGACGAACTGGGACGGCCAGTCGTTGGGCGGGAGCCCGCCGTCCCGGCCGCGGCCGGCCCGGAAGTGGAAAAGCTCGCGCTCGGGGCTGCCGGGACCGGCGGCGAGCGCGGCCCGGAACCAAGGGTGCTGGTCGGACACGTGGTTGGGCACGATGTCCACGATCGTG
The DNA here is from genome assembly GCF_053596855.1 of Streptomyces sp. NPDC001617. NCBI lineage: Bacteria > Bacillati > Actinomycetota > Actinomycetes > Kitasatosporales > Streptomycetaceae > Streptomyces > Streptomyces sp. NPDC001617. The sequence goes on along the minus strand of NZ_JBSFHA010000046.1, from coordinate 34,127 downwards.
CGGATGCCGAGTTCCCGGGCCTCGGCGATCAGCTTCTCGGCCTCGGCGAGGGTGCCGAAGGCCGGGTCGATGGCGCGGTAGTCGGCGACGTCGTAGCCGCCGTCCTTCATCGGGGACAGGTACCAGGGGTTGAACCACAGGGCGTCCACGCCGAGTTCGGCGAGATACGGCAGCTTCGAGCGGACGCCCGCGAGGTCGCCGGTGCCGTCTCCGTCGCCGTCAGCGAAACTGCGGACGTACACCTGGTAGATGACGGCGGAGCGCCACCACTCCTTCTGGGCATGGCGGGGCTGTCCCACTGTGCTTGCCTTTCTGTCGGAGGGAGGGCGTCAGCCCTTGGTGCCGCCCGCGCTGATCCCGGCGATGATGTGCCGCTGGAAGAGCAGGAACAGCGCGACCATCGGGATGCTGGCGATCACCATCGCGGCGATGAGCACGGTGAGTTGGATGTTCTGCGACAGCTGGACTAGGGCCACGCTGATGGGCTGTTCGTCGGTGTCGGAGAAGACCATCAGCGGCCAGAGGAAGTCCTGCCAGACGGCGACCAGCGCGAAGATCGACACGACGCCGAGCACCGGCCGGGACATGGGCAGCACGATCGACCAGAGCGTACGCAGCTTTCCGGCGCCGTCGATCTCGGCGGCCTCCATGACGTCGCGCGGGAGTTGGTCGAAGAACCGCTTGAGCAGATAGAGGTTGAAGGCGTTGGCGACGGCCGGCAGCCAGATGGCGAGGGGGTCGTTCAGGAGACCCAGATCCGCCACGGTCAGGTACTTCGGTACGACGAGGGCCTGCGCCGGGACCATCAGCGTGGCGAGGATGCCGCCGAGGATCAACCTGCCGAAGGCCGGCCGGAGTGTGGAGAGAGCGTAGGCGGCAGCCGTGCAGAGGACGAGCTGGAACGCCCAGGCTCCGGCGGCCTGGACCACCGTGTTCCACAGGTGTCGCGGGAGCTGCATCAGGTCCCAGGCGTCGGTGTAGCCGCTGAGGTGCCAGCTCTTCGGGACGAGGGTGGGCGGGGTCCGCGCGATCTCGTCCGGCGACTTCATCGCGCCGGTCGCCATCCAGTAGACCGGGAAGAGGAAGGCGAGGGCGAAGAGCAGAACGACGGTGGTGAAGACGGTCCAGTAGAGGGCCTTGCCACGGGGGCGGGCCAGGGTCGCCGGGGAGATCAGGGTTCTCGTGCTCACGCTCCCTCCTCTCCGGAGCGGGTGAGGCGCAGATAGACGGCGGAGAAGGCGCCGAGGAGGACCAGGAGCATCACGCTCAGCGCGCAGGCGCCGCCGAAGTCGTTGTAGAGGAAGGCGTACTTGTAGATCAGGTAGAGGACGGTGACCGTCGCGTTCTCGGGGCCGCCTCCCGTGATCACGAAGGGTTCGGTGAAGACCTGCATCGTGGCGATGATCTGAAGGAGCATCAGCATGAGGATCACGAACCTGGTCTGAGGGATCGTCACATGGCGAACGCGCTGGAGGAGGTTGGCGCCGTCCAGTTCGGCGGCCTCGTACAGCTCGCCGGGGATCGACTGGAGGGCGGCCAGGTAGATCAGGACGGTGCCGCCCATGTTGGCCCAAGTCGCCACGATCACCAGGGAGACGAGCGCGGTGTCGGCGCCGTTGGACCAGTTCGAGGTGGGCAGGTGGAGGGAGCGCAGCGCCTCGTTGGCGAGGCCGGCTCCGGGGTCGTAGAACCACTTCCACAGCAGGGCGCTGACCACCGGCGGGATCATCACCGGCAGGTAGACCACGACCCGGAAGAAGGCCTTGGCGTGCCGCAACTCGTTGAGTACCAGGGCCAGTACGAAGGGGATCGCGAAGCCGATCAGCAGGGCGAGCAGGGTGAAGGTGAGCGTGTTGCGCCAGGCCGCGGTGAACTCGGGGTCGTGCCAGACCCGGGTGAAGTTGGCGGTGCCGACCCACTCGGGCGGTGCGCCCGGCGTGTACTTCTGGAAGGCGATCACGACCGCGCGGATCGCCGGGTACCAGGAGAAGAGCGCGAAGCAGATCAGGCCGCCGACGAGGAAGCCGTAGGCGCGGGCCTGGTCGGCGAGGCGGCGCCGCCTCCGGTCCCCTGCCGGGGGCGGCGCCGGGACCGGGGGGACGGCGGCCGTCTCGATCGCCCGCCGCTCGGCTGTCTTCGTCATGACCGTCAGCCCCGGGACAGGATGCTGTCGATCTTGCCGGAGGCGTCCTTGAGGAGCCGGTCGATGTCGGCGTCCTTCTTGGTGAGGACGGCGGAGACCGTGCCGTCGAGGACGGAGTAGATCTGCTGGGCGTCCGGCGGCTCGATCTTCAGCTGGAGGCCGTGGTTGCCGTCGAGGAAGGCCTGGTAGTTCTCCACCGGCACATTGGCGTTGGCCTTCTTGACCTGCTGGTCCTTGGCGTCGGCGGCGCCGGTGAACAGGCGCGGCTCGGGCAGGCCCACCGGGGCGTTCGCCTTCCTGGCGCGGGCGTAGTCGCCGAGGAACCCCGTGCCCGGGGTGAGGAACATGTGGTCGAGCCACTTCAGGCCGGCGCGGATCTGGGCAGGAGTGTCGTGCTTGTTGAACATGTAGCCGTCGCCGCCGATGAGCGTGCCGTTGCCGCCTGGCATGGGTCCGAGGGCGAGGTCCTTGTAGTTGCCGCCCTTCTCCTTGACCAGGATCGGGATGTTGTCCGGCGCGGACAGATACATGCCGAGCTTGCCCGAACCCATCATCTGCTGCACGTCGTTGATGACCAGGAGCTGCTTGCTGCCCATCGAGTTGTCGGCCCACCGCATGTCGTGCAGGTTCTGCAGGACGGCGTGCCCCTCTGCGGTGTCGATGGTGGCCTTCTTTCCGTCGGCGCTCACGACGTCGCCGCCCTGCGAGTACAGCTCGGCGGTGAAGTGCCAACCCCCTTGGTTCTGGGCGCTGTAGTCGGCGTAGCCGACGGTGCCGTTGCCCAGTGCGGCGATCTTCTTGGCGTCGGCGCGGACTTCGGCCCAGGTCGCCGGGGGCTGGTCGGGATAGAGGCCGGCCTTCTCGAAGAGCCTGCGGTTGTAGATCAGACCCATCGAGTAGCCGGTCCGTGGGACGCCGTAGATCTTCCCGTCGACCGTGTAGATGTCGCGCAGCTGCTTCTGGATGGTGCCGTAGCTCTTCAACTCCTTGATGTACGGGGTGAGATCGGCCGCCTGCTTGATGTCGACGACGTGCTTGGCGTCGGTGAAGTACGTGTAGAAGACGTCCTCCATCTGTCCGCCGGCGAGCTTGGCGTCGAAGGTCTTGGGGTCCTGGCAGGGGAACGCGTCGTGCGCGACGACGTCGATGTCCGGGTTCTGCTTCTCGAAGGAGGCGACGTCCTGCTCGAAGAACCCGCGGTCGACCTTGGCGCTCCTGGGCGGCTCGCAGTTGACGGTGATACGCGTCTTGCCGCTCGCCGATCCGTCGTCACCCGACCCGCAGGCGGAGGCGGCGAGAGCGAGAGAACAGACGCTGAGCGCGGCGAACGTACGACGGAACCCGGTGCTTCTCATCGGTGGACCCCTCGTGGCAGGAGCGGTGGGCGCCGCACACTCAAGCACCGGCGACATCTGTCCGCAAGATGTCGCGCAGAGTCTGTAATTATTCGACAGTCGGGTGGATCTCAGGGACGAGGTGCTTGCGCCGTCGACCCGCGGACCACCAACTCCGGTTCGAAGAGCAGCTCCTCGGGGGCCACGGAACTGCCGTTGATCTGTGTGTTCAGGAGCTCCACGGCCGCTCGCCCCATGGCCTCGATGGGCTGACGCACGGTGGTCAGCGGGGGTTCCGTGCAGTTCATGAACGCGGAGTCGTCGTAGCCGACGACGGACACCTGGGAGGGGACGGCGAGACCCTTGCGGCGGGCGGCCCTGATCGCGCCGAGTGCGAGGGGGTCACTGGCGCAGATGATGCCGGTGACACCCCGGTCGATGAGCCGGGAGGCGGCCGCGTGACCGCCCTCGAGGGAGAACATGGCGCGGGCGACATGCTCCTCGGGGAGGTCGCCGAGGGTCTGGGCGGCCGCCAGCTTCCGGGCCGACGGCATATGGTCGCCGGGGCCGAGCACCAGCCCGATCCGCTCGTGCCCCAGCGAGGCGAGATGCCGCCACGCCTGCTCTACCGCCACCGCGTCGTCGCAGGAGACGCCCGGGAAGCCGAGGTCGTCGATGGCCGCGTTGACCAGCACCACCGGGATGTTGCGCTCGGCCAGCTGCCGGTAGTGGTCGTGCGGGGCGTCGGCCTGGGCGTACAGACCGCCGGCGAAGACGACGCCCGAGACCTGCTGTTGCAGCAGCAGGTCCACGTAGTCGGCCTCGGAGACGCCGCCCTTGGTCTGGGTGCACAGCACCGGCGTCAGCCCGAGCTGGGCGAGCGCCCCGCCGATGACCTCGGCGAACGCCGGGAAGATCGGGTTCTGCAGCTCGGGCAGGACGAGGCCCACGAGCCGCGCCCGCTCGCCGCGCAGCTGCGTGGGCCGCTCGTAACCGAGGACGTCCAGGGCGGACAGCACCGCCTTCCGGGTGGCCTCCGAGACGCCGGGCTTGCCGTTGAGTACCCGGCTGACCGTGGCCTCGCTGACCCCGACCTTCTTCGCCACCTCGGCAAGTCGTCGCGTCATGCACGCAAGAATAACGCAAGAAACGCAAACGGCTTGCGTAGCGGCGTCAGCTCTCCTCGCGGGCGGCCCAGACACCGCGGACATGACCGAGGTGGCGGGTCATGACCTCGCGTACGGCCTCCTCGTCACGGGCGAGAAGCGCGTCGAGGAGTTCGAGGTGCTCCTTGGCGGAGGCCTCCAGCCGCCCCGCCTCCACCAGGGCCGTCAGCCCGTACAGCCGCGCGCGGCGCCGCAGGTCCCGTACGACTTCCACGAGATGGTCGTTGCCGGCCAGTGCCAGCAGCTCCAGGTGGAAGCGCAGGTCGGCCTCGACGTAGGCGATGAGGTCGCCCTTCGTGGCCGAGGTGACGATCTCCAGGGCGATCGGGCGGAGCGCCTTCAGGTCCTCGGGGTCGGCGGTGGTGGCGAGCCCGACGGTCGTCGGGATCTCGATCAGGGACCGGATGTGGGTGTACTCGTCGAGCTGCTGGTCGGAGACCTCGGTGATCCGGAAGCCCTTGTTCGGAACGATGTCGGCCAGGCCCTCCTTCACCAGCTCGAGCATCGCCTCGCGCACCGGGGTCGCGGAGACGCCGAAGCGGGGCGCGAGGGACGGCGCCGAGTACACCTCGCCGGGGCGCAGTTCACCGGAAATGAGCGCGGCCCGCAGCACATCCACCAGCCGCTCCCGGAAGTTGGGCTTCCTTCCGCCGAGATGGGGCAGAGCTGGTCGTTTGCGCACGGCCATGGTGATCGTCCTCCTTGGGTCACCGGACATTATCGGGTCGCCTACAGGACGAATCCGGCGGGGAACGGGTCGTCGGGGTCGAGCAGGTACTGGGCGGTGCCGGTGATCCAGGCGCGGCCCGTGAAGCTGGGCAGGACGGCGGGGCGGCCGGCGACCTCGGTGGTGCCGAGGAGGCGCCCGGTGAAGCGGGTGCCGATGAACGACTCGTTGACGAACTCGGTGTTCAGGGGGAGCTCGCCGCGTGCGTGGAGTTGGGCCATACGTGCACTGGTGCCGGTGCCGCAGGGCGAACGGTCGAACCAGCCGGGGTGGATCGCCATGGCGTGGCGCGAGTGGCGGGCGGTGGAGCCGGGGGCGTACAGATGGACGTGGTGGCAGCCGCGGATGGTCGGGTCCTCGGGGTGGACCGGTTCGTCCTCGGCGTTGATGGCGTCCATGAGTTCCAGGGCCGCCGCGAGGATGTCGTTCTTGCGGGAGCGGTCGAAGGGGAGGGCGAGTTGGTCGATCGGGAGGATGGCGTAGAAGTTACCGCCGTATGCCATGTCATACATTACTGATCCGTCAGACACCTTCACCGTCCGGTCCAGCCCGACCGAGAACGACGGCACGTTCCGCAGCGTCACCGCCTTCGCCGCCCCGCCCTCCACCGCCACCTCGGCGACGACCAGCCCGGCCGGGGTGTCCAGCCGGATGGTGGTGACCGGTTCGACGACCTCGACCATGCCGGTCTCCACCAGCACGGTCGCGACGCCGATCGTGCCGTGCCCGCACATCGGGAGGTAGCCGGAGACCTCGATGTAGACCACGCCCCAGTCACAGTCGCCGCGGGTCGGCGGCTGCAGGATCGCGCCGCTCATCGCGGAGTGGCCGCGCGGCTCGTTCATCAGCAACTGCTTGATGTGGTCGCGGTGTTCACGGAAGTACAGGCGCCGCTCGTTCATGGTCGCGCCGGGGATGGTGCCGATCCCGCCGGTGATGACGCGGGTGGGCATGCCCTCGGTGTGCGAGTCGACGGCGTGCAGGACGAGTTTGCTGCGCATGAACTTCCCCTCTACGCCAGGCCTGCGGCGACGGCGTTCTCGGTGGCCGTGCGGACCGCGGTCTCCTGCTCGGGGAGCAGCGGCACGCGCGGTGGCCGCACCGGACCGCCATGACGGCCGACGATGTCCATGGACAACTTGATGGCCTGCACGAACTCGACCTTGGAGTCCCAGCGCAACAGCGGGTGCAGCTGCTCGTACAGCTTCTTCGCGGTGGCCAGATCGCCGTCGACGGCGGCGTGGTACAGCTCGGCGCTCGCGGCGGGCAGCGCGTTCGGGTAGCCGGCCACCCAGCCCTTGGCGCCCGCGATCGCGAGTTCGAGCAGGACGTCGTCGGCACCGATCAACAGGTCGAGTTCCGGGGCGAGTTCGGCAAGCCGATAGGCACGACGTACGTCTCCGGAGAACTCCTTGACGGCCTGGATGCACCCCTCGCCGTGCAGCTTGGCGAGAAGCTCCGGTACGAGGTCGACCTTGGTGTCGATCGGGTTGTTGTACGCCACGATCGGCACCCCCGCCTTGGCGACCTCGGCGTAGTGGGCGAGCACCGAACGCTCGTCGGCGCGGTAGGCGTTGGGCGGCAGCAGCATCACGGAGGCACAGCCCGCGTCTCGTGCCTGCTCGGCCCAGCGCCGCGACTCGGCGGATCCGTAGGCCGCGACGCCCGGCATCACGCGCGCGCCGCCGATCGCGGCCACGGCCGTCTCCACGACCCTGGCCCGCTCCTCGGGGGTGAGCACCTGGTACTCGCCGAGCGAGCCGTTGGGGACGACACCGTCGCAGCCGTTCTCGACCAGCCAGGCGCAGTGCTCGGCGTACCTGTCGTAGTTCACGGACAGGTCGTCGTCGAGCGGGAGCGCGGTGGCGACGAGGATGCCGCGCCAGGGGCGGTGGTCGGTGGCGGTCATGACAGTTTCCCTTTCAATAGTATGTGACATATCACTGATCGGTCTCTTCACCGGCCCGCGCCAGCACCCCGAGCGGTACAGGCCGCGCGAACGGCCGCCGTGAGGGCGTGAGATCGCACCCGGCGAGTCCCGCGACCGCCGGTCCGCACATCCGGCCCTGGCACCAGCCCATCCCGGCCCGCGTCAGCAGCTTCACCGTGCGCAGGTCGCCCGCGCCCAGCTCGCCGACGGCTTCCCGGACGGTACCGGCGGTCACCTCCTCGCAGCGGCAGACCACGGTGTCGTCGGTGACCTGCTCGCTCCAGCGGGCTGGCGGCCGGTACACCCGGTCCAGCGCTGCCGCGAACCGCCGTAGTTTCGTACGGGACTTGGCGGCCGTGGCCCACTCCCCCGGGTCGGGTTCGGTGCCCGCCAGGCGCGCCGCGGCCGAGCCGCCCGCGATGTGCCCCTCGGTGAGCGCGAGGGCCGAGCCGCCGATGCCGGTGGTCTCCCCCGCCGCCCAGACGCCGGGGACGTCGGTGCGCTGCTCCTCGTCGACGTGGACGTGTGTGCCGTCGAGCCGGCAGCCGAGGCTCTCCGCGAGGTCGGTGTGCGCGAGCATGCCGTGGCTCACGGCGAGGGTGTCGCAGGGGATACGACGTCCGGTGCCGGGCCTGACCCGTCCTTCCGCGTCGAGCGCGGCGACGGTCACGGCCTCGACGCGGTCGGTGCCGTGCGCCTCGACGACGGTGTGGCGGTAGAGCGTGCGCGTCCGACGCCGTAGCAACTGGCCTGCGTACAGGGCCCCTTCACCGAGCTTGCCCGGGTGGGCGGCCAGGGTGCGGGACTGCCGTAGGAAGACCCGCGGGTCGGCGGACTCGACGAGCGCGGCGATGTCCACTCCGGCTGCGGCGAGTCCGGTGGCGACCGGCAGGAGCAGGGGTCCGGTCCCGGCGACGACGGCTGTGCGGCCGGGTACCGTGAGGGTTCCCTTGAGCATGGCCTGGGCGCCGCCCGCGGTGAGGACACCGGGCAGGGTCCAGCCGGGGAAGGGCAGCACCTGCTCGTACCCGCCGGTGGCGAGGAGCACGGCGTCGGCGCGGACGGTGACCGGGTCCTCCTGCTCGGGGCCGAGCAGCGCGTGCACGGTGAAACCTTCTGCGAGCCGCTCGACGAACCAGATGTGATGCTCCGTCAAGTGCCGTACTCTGCCCGCCTTTACATGGCCGGCCAGGCTGTCCCGCAGTCGTTCCCAGGTCCGCCACTGGTGATGCAGTGCCTGCGGTCGGCGTGCGCGGAGTCCGGTGGCGGGCTGCCGGTAGAACTGTCCGCCCGCCTCCGCGGCCGAGTCGATCAGCGTGACCCGGGTTCCGCGCGCGGCGGCGGCCAGGGTCGCGGCGAGGCCCGCCGGGCCGGCGCCGATCACGGCGAGGTGCGGTCGGTCAGTCATCGTGGCCGGTTCCCTCCTGGGTACGGATCACATCGCCCGGAGCCACGGGCACCAGGCAAGCCCGTTGGTTGGGGCGGCCGTTGACGGTCACCAGGCAGTCGAAGCAGACGCCGATACCGCAGAAGATCCCGCGCGGGCGCCCCTCGCCCCGGGTGCTGCGCCACGAGGTGACCCCGGCCTCCCAGAGCGCGGCGGCGACGGTCCGGCCGGGCAGCGCCTCGATCTCCCGGCCGTCCAGGGTGACCGTGAAGGCGGGGCCGGGACGCGCGTCGGCCAGGTCGAGCGGTGAACTCACGCGCCCTCCTCGGAGAAGCGGTCGGGGCTGAACGGCGTCAGGTCGAGGTCGGGAGTCTTCGCGGTGAGTACCTGGGCGATGAGGTGGCCGGTACCGGTGGACAGGCCGATGCCGGCGCCCTCGTGGCCGCAGGCGTGGAAGAGGCCGGGGACGCGGGGGTCGGGGCCGATGGCGGGCAGGTGGTCGGGCATGTAGGGGCGGAACCCGACGTAGGAACGGATGGCGTGGACGTCGGCCAGGAAGGGGAACAGCCGGGTCCCGCCCGCCGCGAGGGCGCGCAGGGCCGGCAGGGAGAACGACCGGTCGAAGCCGACGCGTTCGCGGCTGGCGCCGATCAGGACGGGCCCGGCCGCCGTGCCCTCCACCACGGGCGAGGTCTGCAGGGCGGCCGAGTCGCTGGCCACGTCGGCCACGTAGTCGGCGGCGTACACCTTGTGCCGGACCAGGCGTGGGAGGGGTTCGGTGACGAGGACGTAGCCGCGCCTCGGGAGGACGGGCAGGGTGGCGCCGGCGAGTGCGGCGAGGTCCCCGCCCCAGGTACCGGCCGCGTTGACGAGGGCCGGGGCGTGGATGTCGCCCCGGTCGGTACGGACGCCGAGGACCGATCCCTCGGCGGTGCGCAGTACGCCCGTCACGGTCCGGCCGGTGAACAGGCGGGCGCCCGAGGCCCGTAGCAGACGGGCGGCGGCGAGGGCGGGCATGACCTGGCTGTCCTGCGGATAGTGGACGCCGCCCGGGAGGCCCGGCGCGAGGTGGGGTTCCAGGCCGTACAGGGCGTCCCCGGCGACGGGTTCGGCGGTGACGCCTGCGGTGCGTTGCTCGTCGGCGAAGCGCTCCAGAGCGGTGAGGCTGCCGGGCGAAGTCGCCACTACGACGCCGCCCTTGGCCTCGTACTCGATCGACTCGCCGAATTCCTGGGCGAGTTCGGTCCACAGGCGCCCCGAGAGCAGGGCGAGGTCCAGCTCGGGTCCGGGTTCCTTGTCGGAGACGAGGAGGTTGCCCTCTCCCGCGCCGGTGGTGCCGCCGGCCACCGGGCCGCGGTCCACCACGATGACGTCGAGGCCCGCGCGAGCCGCGTAGAGGGCGCAGGCGGCACCTACCATGCCTGCCCCGACCACGACGACATCGCAGGTCAGTCGCTGACTCACGCCAGTACTATGTCACATATCACTGCACCTGGAAACGGTTCGCGAGCCCAGGACGCCACCCCTCACACCCGACTCCCCGAAGCCGTATCGGCCGACAGCCGCTGCGCCACATAGATCGGAACCACCGACAGCAGCACCAGCACGGCCGCCACCACGTTCACCACCGGCGCCTGTTGGGGCCGGGTCATGTTGTTGAAGATCCAGATGGGGAGGGTCTCGATGCCGGGCCCCGCGGTGAACGTGGTCACCACGATCTCGTCGAAGGACAACGCGAAGGCGAGCAGTCCGCCCGCCAACAGCGCCGACCGCACCAGCGGGAAGGTGACGTCGACGAAGGCGCGGAAGGTGTCGGCGCCGAGGTCCATCGCGGCCTCCTCGTAGGAGCCGGACGTACGCCGCAACCGCGCGACCACGTTGTTGAAGACCACGACGATGCAGAAGGTCGCGTGGCCGACGATCACCGTGAACAGCCCCAGACCCACCCCCAGCGGCTCGAGTACCGTGCCGAAAGCCGAGTTGAGGGCGATGCCCGTGACGATGCCGGGCAGGGCGATCGGCAGGACGACCACGAAGGAGATGGCGTCACGGCCGAAGAAGCGGTGCCGGGCCACGGCGAAGGCGATCAGCGTACCGAGGACCAGGGCGATGGCGGTGGCACCGAGGCCCGCCTTGACCGAGGTCCAAAGGGCTTCCCGCGCACCGGAGTTCTGCCAGGCGACGGACCACCAGTGCAGCGTGAGACGCGGCGGCGGCCAACTCGCGCTGCGGTCCGGGTTGAGGGAGTTGACGAGCACGAGCAGCAGCGGGACGTAGATCACGGCGAAGCCGAGCCCGGCGGCGACGCGCAGGGCGATGCGCGCGGAACGGGAGAGTTGCACGGCGGGCTCCTCTACAGGCTGCTGAGCGCGCCCGTACGACGCATGGCCAGCAGGTACAGCACGATGACGACGACCGGGACCGTGCCGAGCGCGGCGGCCATGGGCAGGTTGAGCTCGATGTTGGAGTAGACGAGGTTGCCGATCAGCTGGGTCTTGCCGCCGACGATCTGCACGGTGATGTAGTCACCGAGGCTGAGTGAGAAGGTGAAGATCGACCCGGCGGCGACGGACGGCAGCACCATCGGCAGCACGACCGACCGGAAGGTGCGCCAGGTCCGCGCGCCCAAGTCGGCTGACGCGTCAAGCAGGTTGGCGGGCAGCTGCTCCAACGCCGTGTGGATCGGCAGGATCATGTACGGCAGCCAGAGGTACGTCAGTGTCAGTACGGCCGCCGGGAGTCCGAACCCCGGCCCGCTGAGCCCGAACGGCTTCAGCATCCAGTCGGCGAGCCCGCCCTCGGACAGGATGAGCCGCCAGGCGTACACCTTGACCAGGTAACTCGCCCACAGCGGCGTGAGGATGGCGACGACCAGCAGCGGACGCCACTTCGCGCGGGCGACGCGGGCGGTGTAGAAGGCCACCGGGAAGGCGATCACCACGCACAGGGCCGTCACCGCGAGGGCGACGCCGACGCTGCGCACGATCACCTGCCGGTAGACGGGCGTGGTGAACAGCTCGTGGAAGTTGTCGGTCGACCAGACCTTCACCACCTCGGAGGTGAAGGAGTCGGTCGTCCAGAATGCCGAGACGAACAGCACGGCGAGCGAGCCGAGGTAGAGCACGGCCAGCCACAGCAGCGGAGCGGTCAGCAGCAGGGCCAGCCGGAGGCGGGGGCGGCGGTGCAGCGCCCCCGCGGTCCGGGTCAGCAGTGCCATGGGTCAGCCCTTGATCTCGGTCCAGGCCTGGACCCACTTGGCGTACGGCACGCACTTGACGTCGGTACGTCCGTCGAGGCACTGCTCGATGGGCGTGTTCCAGAAGGCGATGTTCTTCCAGTAGCTCTCGTCGGCCGCGTGGTAGGTGGTGCAGAAGTTCTTGTCCGACGTCAGCTCGCAGGCCTTGGAGTTGGCGGGTGCCTCGCCGAAGTACTCGGCGACCTGGGCGTTGACCTTCGGGGAGACGATCCAGTTCATCCACTGGTAAGCGCAGTTGGGGTGCTTGGCCTTGGAGTAGAGCATCCAGGTGTCGGACCAGCCGGTCGAACCCTCCTTGGGTACGAAGGCCTTGACCTTGACGCCTTCCTGGGCGGTCAGGTTGGCGATGACCTGCCAGGTGGTGCCGACCACGGAGTCACCGCTCTTGAAGGCGGAGATCTCCTTCAGATAGTCGCTCCAGTACTCGCCGATGTTCGCGTTCTGCTTCTTCAGCAGGGCGACGGCCGCGTCGAACTGCTTCTGGTCGAGCGCGTAGGGGTCCTTGATCTTCAACTCCGGTTTGGTGGCCTTGAGATACAGGGCCGCGTCGGCGATGTAGATCGGGGAGTCGTACGCGGTGACGTGCCCCTTGTACGTCGAGGCGTCGTCGAAGACGGCCGACCAGGAGGTCGGTGCGGGCGTCACCTTCTGGGTGTTGTACATCAGCAGGTTGGCGCCGCGGCCGTGCGGGATGCCGTACATCCGGCCCTTGACGGAGTTCCAACTGCCGTTCTTCAGACCGCTGAAGATGTCCTTGTAGTGGGGGACGAGCTTGGTGTTGACGGGGGCCGCGTCGCCGGAGGCGATGAGGCGCAGGGAGGCGTCGCCGGAGGCGGAGACGGCGTCGTACTCGCCGGTCTTCATCAGCTTGACCATCTCGTCGGAGCTGGCGGCGACCTTGGAGTTGACCTTGCAGCCGGTCTGCTTCTCGAAGGGGGTGACCCAGTCGACCTTGGGGTCGTTGGAGCCGTTCTCGACGTAGCCGGCCCAGGCGATCAGGTTGACCTGGCCCTCGGACTTGCCGAGCTTCGACCGGGCTTTGAGATCAGGGGGGTTGAGGCCGGTGGACGAGGAACCGCCGTTGCCGGAGGAGCCGCAGGCGGTGGCGGCGAGGAGCAGTGCGGCGGCGGAGGCCGCGACCTGGAGGGTTCGGGTGAGGCGCACGACGTTCTCCAAAACGGGAGGGGGCTTCAGCGGTTGTCCGGGACCTGGATCGAGTGGCGGCGGTGCCAGCGCAGTCGCACCCGGGTGCCGCGGTAGGCGGCCACGTCCTCGGCGGAGGTGTCCAGGTTCTGCTGGAGGGCGGTGAGCCGGCCGCCTGCGTCGAGGTCGACCAGGAAGCGGGTGGCGTCCCCGAGGTAGACGACCTCGGCGACGGTACCGACGGCGGTGGCCTGGTCCGGCTCGTCGGCCTCGGCGGACTCCTTGAGAACGCGGATCTTCTCGGGCCGGATGCTGTAGACGCCGGGGGCGCCGACGACGCGCTGGGCGGACTCGCCCTCCAGCAGGTTCGAGGTGCCGACGAAGGAGGCGACGAAGGGGGTCGCGGGACGTTCGTAGATCTCGGCCGGGGCCCCCACCTGCTCGATCCGCCCCTGGTTGAAGACGGCGATGCGGTCGCTCATCGTCAGGGCCTCCTCCTGGTCGTGGGTGACGAAGACGAAGGTGATCCCGACCTCGCGCTGCAGCGCCTTCAGTTCGACCTGCATCTGCTCGCGCAGTTTCAGATCCAGGGCGCCCAATGGTTCGTCGAGCAGCAGCACACGAGGCCGTCCGACCAGAGCCCGTGCGAGAGCGACCCGCTGCCGCTGACCACCGGAGAGCTGGGCCGGGCGTCGCTTGCCGAACCCCTCCAGCCGCACCTCTGCCAGCGCCTTCCGCGCGCGCACGAGCCGCTCCGCCTTCGGCACCTTCCGCACCTTGAGCGGATAGGCGACGTTCTGCTCGACGGTCATGTGCGGGAACAGCGCGTAGTCCTGGAAGACGGTGTGCACGTCCCGCTCGAAGGGCGCGAGCCCGGTGACCTCCTGCCCGGCGAGTTCGATCCGCCCCTGCGTCGGTATCTCGAACCCGGCGATCATCCGCAGGACCGTGGTCTTGCCCGACCCGGACGGACCGAGCATCGAGAAGAACTCTCCGTCCCTGATCTCCAGGTCGATCCCGGCCACGGCGGTCGTCTCCGCGAACGACTTCCGCAGATCCTGCAGCCGGATCGCAATTCCCTCCATGGACGGGAACCTTTCTGGCGTTCTCGTACGTTGCACGGAAAGATATGAAGTCATAGTTCAAAGCTCAAGGCCCCCTTAGGGTAAAGCTTGAGTCAACGCACAAGGTGGTGGCCGTGAAGCAGCAGCAGATGAACGGCGGCGCCCGCAGAGCCGTCTTCGCCCCGGTGGACAGCCGGGCGCGGGTCGACGCGGTCGTCCGCCGTATCGGCGACGCCATCGAGCTGGGCCTGCTCGCCGACGGGGAGCAGCTGCCCGGCGAGAGCGAGCTGGCAGGACAGCTGGGCGTCTCCACGGTGACCCTGCGCGAGGCCCTCATGGCCCTTCGCCAGCAGGGCCTGGTCACCACGCGCCGGGGCCGCGGCGGCGGCTCCTTCGTCTCCCGCCCCGAGGTCCCCGGCGAGGAGCGCCTCAAGGTCCGGCTGCGCGGCTGGAGCACCGAGGAACTCCGCGACCTGGGCGACCACTGGGCGGCCCTCTCCGGCACGGCGGCACGCCTGGCCGCGGAGCGCACGGAACCGGACGACCTCCTCCAACTCCGCCGTACGGCCGAGGAGTTGGCGCACGCGGAGGACGCGGCAGCCCGCAGCCGCGTATACGGCCGCTTCCACGTCGAGTTGGCCGCGGCCGCCCAGTCGGCCCGTCTCACCCGCGAGCAGGTCGCCCTGCAGACCGAGGTCGGGGCGCTGCTCTGCCTTGTGTTCGGGGACGACGAATATCGTGAAGAGGTGGCAGACCGTCACCGCTCCGTAATCTCGGCCGTGCAGGATGGAGCCCACGAATCGGCCAGGGAGCTGGCCGAGCGGTGCGTCCGGGAGTCGACGGCGAAGCTCATCGGGCTCCGGCTGGCGCTCTGACCCGCCACCGCCCCGGCTCCCGTCGGTGGGAGGGCACGGATGAGCCTGGCGTCGGCGCCACTGCACACGGCACCACCGGAGGAGCTGGTCGCGATCCGGGTCCGCTCCGCCCTGGAGAGCGTGTTCGAGGCCGTCGCCGCCACCCGTGCCGACACCGTGGCCCTGCTGACCCGGGTGGCCGCGGAACACCGCCGCCCCGCGACGGTCGACCTGGCAGCCCTCCGCCCGGGTCTCCACCTGCGCCTGAACCGGTACGAGCTGGTCTCCGGAGTCGGCTTCGTGGCGGCCCCCGGCCTGCTGACGGACGTACCGGCGTGGCTGGAGTGGTGGCAGACGGGCGCCGAGGGCGACGTACGGCCGCTCCTCCTGGACCTGGACCCGAACCAGTCGGCGTACTCGGACTACACGCACTGGGACTGGTTCGCCCTGCCCCGCGACACCGGCCGGCGAGCCGTGGCGGGCCCCTACGTCGACTACCTCTGCTCGGACGAGTACAGCCTCACGCTCTCGGCCCCCGTCGAAGTGCAGGGCCGTTTCGCGGGGGTGGCCGCGGCCGACGTCTACCTGCGCCACTTCGAGACGGCGGTACTCCCCCTCCTCCGCCAACTGCCCGGCCCCGCCCACCTGGTGAACGCACGCGGGCGCGTGGCGGCATCCGCGGACCCGGCACACCTCGCCGGTTCGCTCACCAAGGGCCCGGACTTCGCAGCCGTACTGGAAAGGGGCGGACCCAGCCGCTTCCCCGGCACGCGACTGATCCCCTGCCGGGGCATCCCCCTGGTCCTGGTGATCTCCGCTGCTGACGAGGCACCGTCGGCGACCTGAACGCCGGCGGGGCCCGGTCAGGCCTCGCCGGCCGGCACCACCCTCAGGTGCGCCCCCGCGAGCCGTGTCCTGCGGGCCCGCGACCGGTCACGGCGCGCCTCCCGCAGCACCAGTGTCAACCGCGTGTACCCCATCTCCTGGAGGGTCCGGGGCGTCTCGTCCACGATCCGGCATTCGGTCGCGCCCCATCGCGGATCGGGATGGACCACGGACCGTACGGCCCCGTCGTGCACGACGGCCCGTTCCCCCATCGCCCGGATCCAGTGGGGCAGCCCCTGACGGTAGGCGGCCTCCATGATCGGGTCCTGGGCGATGTCCCGCCGGATGGCCTGCAGCCCGTGGTCGTGTCCGTACCGCTCCACAGCGGCGGCGAAGTGGGCGAGCACGGGCAGGCACCAGCTCGACTCGTGCTCGCCCAGAACCGAACCCGCGTCCGGATGGAAGAGCACGAACCGCAGGAAGTTCTGGCCCGGCATGGCCGTCGGATGCGGGCCGACCTCACCGAAAAGTGACGCGAAAGCGTTGTTGGAGAGAACCACGTCCCACCGGCGGTCGAGTACGACGGACGGAAACGGGACGGCCTCCAGAAGCGTGGCGTAGTCCCGCAGATACGCCAGATTGGCCTGGTCCTCGGGACTCGCGGGGACGGGCCGCGGTGCCGGCCGCTGCCCTCCTGCCTGATACGCCATCGGGAGGTCACCCCTCTTGCCTCTGCGGCCTTCACGCGGCACCTTGATCCTGCGGCCCGGACACGAGTCGTGTCAACTATCGTGGCATTTCATGCCGGTTGACGGCCGAAACTGGCCACAGTTGTGGCGAGACCTGGATGTGAGTTCGAACCACCCGGTAATGTCCGTCGAGTTCACGGCAACCGCTTGTGAGAAGCCTGTGAGAAACGTAGGAGATCTGTCGGTGACGGATGGCTTCGAGAGTCCGGGCACCACGACGACGCCCCACGCCCTGTCGGCCGTCGTCGCACGCGTGACCACGCTCGCCGACCGCCTCGGCCTGCCGCAGTCGGAGATCTTCGACACGCGCCGCCTCTCCACCACCTCGGGCGTCCCCGAACCGGTCGTCAAGGCCCTCCTGGCCGGCCGCCGGGCAGGCGAACCCGACGTCCAGGCCCGCTTCCTCCAGCGCCTGGACCTGCTGCGCCGCACCCGCCTGAAGCCCAACGGCCGCAAATACACCCAGCAGGAGATCGCGGACGGCGCGGGCATGTCCCGCCAGCAGGCCGGCGCCCTGATCAACGGCGACCGCCGCCCCACCATGGAGCACTGCGACGCCATCCAGCGCTTCTTCCGGGTCCACGCGGGCTTCCTCACCGCCGAAGACCCCGAAGCCCTCACCCACACCCTCCAGAGCACCGAACAGGAGCTCCTCCAGAAACTCGCCGAACGCGAGGAGACGGCGGCCCCCGTCGACGACCCCCTGGAGAAGCTGCTGCAGGACCACGGCGTCCGGGGCATCGCCTGGCGGGCCGCCCAGCTCCCCACCGACCAGCACCGCGACAAGGTGGCCGAGTGGCTGGACATGCTCCTGGAGAGCGTCAAGCGGCCCGAGAAGTGAGCCGGGGGAGGACTGTGGCCATCGCCAGGGAAATGCGCCGACTGTGCGGCGCGTTGATCACGGAACTGACCCTCCCCGCCCCCGCGGCCCCCACGGACCTCTACGGCGCCCTGTGCGAGGCGATGAGCCGACGCCGCGGCCGCCCGGTCCACTTCCGCACCGCGGCCTTCCCGCCCGGCACGGCAAGCGGCCTCTGGCTCGACATGGCCGACCAGGACCTGGTGGTCATCGAGGAACGAACCGCCCCCGACCACCAGTTGGTGATCCTCGGCCACGAGCTCTGGCACATGCAGGCCGGACACGGCACCCATCACGTGGAGGGCGCCAAGGTGGCGGCCCGTCTCCTCCAGAACACCACCGACCTCCAGGCCACGGTCCGCAAGGTCGCCGCCCGCACCCACTCCGACCTGGCCGATGAACAGGACGCGGAGAGCTTCGGCCTGCTCCTGGCCAGCAAGTGCCGCACCTGGCTGGCGGGTTCGGGAGCCCGGGGCCCGATACAACGCGACCACCTCGCCGGCCGCATAGAGGCCTCCCTCGGCTACCTGGGCCCGCAGAGCTGACTCGCCCCGCCAACCCCACCCTCACGTAGCACTGCGCTCACTGGCCTCCCGCAGATCCAGCTCCAGCTCCCGACTCACCACACCCCCCGGCCGCCCCTCCAGAAGCAGCTCCCGCCAGTGCTCCCGGCTCCAGTCCGCCGGATGGGTGGTCCCCGTGAACTCCTCCACCAGCGACACGAACCGCCCCGGGTCGCTGTGGAACGGGAAATGCCCGGCCCCCTCGAAGATCTCCAACCGACTCCCCGGCATGGCCTCATGGGCCCCGTACGCATGCCGCACGGGTACGACACTGTCCCGGTCCCCCCACAACAGCATGGTCGGCATGCCTTCCGTCAGGTAACACCGGTCCAGCATGGTCACGACCTGTCCGCGCCAGTCCACGACGGCCCGCAGCGTGCGAATGAACGCGTTCCGAGAGGTCTCGTCCGGCAGGGCGTCCACGAGGTTGACCAACTCGGCGGCGTCCTGGCCGAGGTCGGTGTCCAGAAGCTTCATCAATCCCACCGCGAGCCCCACTTGGAGCCGCATTCCGGGCAGCCGAAGGCTGGAGAGCATCAGATGGGCACCGGGCAGCGAGACCAGCCGCAGCACGGGATTCACCTCCCGCCCCACCCCACCCGCGCTGACCAGGATCAACCGCTCGGTCCGTTCGGGAAACTGATACGCGAACTGCATCGCCACACCGCCACCCAGCGAGTGCCCGACCAGGGTCGCCGACTCGATACCGAGTGTGGTGAGCAGGTCCCGGACGCCGTTGGCATACGCGGCGACCGAGTAGTCGGCACGCGGTTTGTCGGAGGCGCCGTGGCCGAGGAGGTCAGGGGCGATGACGGTGTGGGTGCGGGCGAGGTCGGGGATGAGATCGGCCCAGGTGGCCGAGGAGTCGCCGATGCCGTGTATCAGGACGAGGGCGGGCCCCTTGCCGGCCATGCGGAAGGCACGCCGATAGCCGTGCACCACGCGGTACTGCAATTCCAGTTCACCGTCGCCCACCGGACGCAGCCGTACTGCGCGCACCGGGCGCCGGTGCGGGACATCGACCACGCAAGCCTCCCTTTCCAAGGCCACCCCAGGCAGCCGAAAGCTCTTGCTCTCCAGCGTAGAACCGCTTTCCCACAAGGGATTTCGAGGACGTTTCGCCTCGGCTAAGCGAGCGAACCCGCAGGTGCCCGAACCCCATTGTCAGTGGCGCACGGCAAGCTGGAGTCGCGCACTCACACAGGGTGCGGACCGACGACGCCGACACGGGGAGAGCCGACGATGCCCACTGCCGTACTGACCGACCGCGAGCGCACCGCCGTACAGGCCTACCTGCGGCTGTTGCACACCGTACGAGCCGCCTTCGACGGTCCGCCCGGCGAGGCGCGACCACCTCTCGTGCCGCCCTCCGTGCTGGCCGAGGCGGAACAGGCACTGGCAGCCGCCGGGCTGACGGGGAACGAGGAGGAGTTCTTCCGGCTGCTGCAGAGCTGGTACCCGGAGCCATGACCGCCGGCACCGTCGGCCGGGGGCTCAGGCGGCGGCGTGCGGCACCGTGACCGCCGTCGCCACCAGCCCCCGCCGCACGGTCCAGCGGCCCTCGAAGCGGCTGAGCCGCCGTCCCCCGACCACTGGCCCGGGGACGAGGAGTTCGGCGCGGAAACCGCCGCTGAGCCGTTCGCCCGGGTCGGCGAGGACCTCGATGTCGGCCTCGCTGAAGTCCAGCCAGAGGCCGGTGAGAGGGAACCACGCCTTGTAGACGGACTCCTTGGCGCTGAACAGGAGGCGGTCCCAGTGCACGCCGGGGTGGTCGGCTGCCAGGCCGTGCAGCCGGGCGGCCTCGGCGGGCAGGGCCACGGCGTCGAGGACTCCCGCGGGGAGGGCGTCGTGGGGTTCGGCGTCGATGCCGAGGGAGGCGAGGTCGGTGGCGCGGACCAGGGCGGCGGCGCAGTAGCCGTCGCAGTGGGTCATGCTGCCGGCCAGGCCGGGCGGCCAGCCGGGGGCGCCGCGTTCGCCGGGGACCAGGGGCTGCGGGGGTACGCCGAGCTTGTCCATGGCGCGGCGGGCGCAGGCACGTACGAGGGCGAACTCGCGGCGGCGCTTCGGCACGGCCTGTGCGACGACCGCGGCCTCCTCGGGGTACAGCGGCGCGGGCTCGGTGCCGTCGTCACCGTGCACCTCTACGGCGACCACAGTGCCCGGCAGCAGCTGCTCGATCACCCGACCCCGACCTCCTTCGGCAGCACCCGGCGCAGCCTCCCCGGATCCGCCGACCGCTTCTTCCACTCCCGCGGATATCCGACCGACACCTCCTCGAACCGGACGCCCTCGTGCCAGGTGGTCCGGGGGATGTGGAGGTGGCCGTAGACCATCGTCTCGACACGGAAGCGGCGGTGCCAGTCGGCGGTCAGTTCGGTGCCGCACCACATGGCGAACTCGGGGTACCAGAGGACGTCACAGGGGTGCCGGTCCAGGGGGTAGTGGTTGACGAGGACGGTGGACAGGTCGTCGGGGAGGGCGGCGAGCCGCTGTTCGGTCTCGGTGACCCGGGCCCGGCACCAGGCCTCGCGGGTCGGGTAGGGGTCGGGGTGGAGCAGGTACTCGTCGTTGCAGACGATGCCGGTGCCGTGCGCGTACTCCAGTCCCTCGGCCTTGGTGGCGCAGCCGGCCGGCAGGAACGAGTAGTCGTAGAGGAGGAAGAGCGGTGCCACGGCGACGGGGCCGCCGGGGCCGTCCCAGACGGGGTAGGGGTCCTCGGGGGTCGTGACGCCCAGGTCGCGGCACATCTCGACCAGGTGCTCGTAGCGGGCGACGCCGCGCAGGGTGACCGGGTCGCCGGGGTGCGTCCACAGCTCGTGGTTGCCGGGCGCCCAGATCACCTGGGCGAAGCGGCTCGCGAGGGTCTTCAGCGCCCAGCGGACGTCGGAGACGTTCTCCGAGACGTCGCCGGCGACGAGCAGCCAGTCCTCGTCGGTCCCGGGGCGCATCGCCTCGACCAGGGCCCGGTTCTCCGGGTATCCGATGTGCAGGTCGCTGATGGCCAGCAGCTGTCGGGCATCACCGGCCGTCGACGTCACCTCGCACCCCCTCCACTCGGACGGGACCACGACAACACATTCACGGCGTCCGGACAAGGCGGCACCAGGCCCGTGACACCGGTCTTCTCCTGGCAACTCGTGGTCCCGGTGGGCATGACCGGGAAATCCGTAACACGTACGTTGCACGCGCGGCCCTCTGGAAGCCGTATGATCGCCCCACCACCACCGCTACGGAATTCCCTTCACAGGGGCGGTTTGGTGACCCTCCAACTCCCCTGCCCGGGCACGGGCTGCTCAGCCGTGCCCGCGAACCGTGAAAGGACGGCCCTGCATGGTCTCTCGCGTACGCGTCTGGCTCAACCGCACGTACGCGGAGAACGTGTTCTTCATGGATCAGCTGCGGCGAAATCCCAGCGATCGGGCCGTCGAGATCCATGCGACGCACGGCGACGCCGACTCTCCCGTGCTGGCCGCCGCCGACACGGCGGAACTGGAGCCGGAGGGGCTGTCCCCGGCCGCGTACGTCGAGTACGCGCTCGACCAGTGCCAGCGCCGTGGGATCGACGTCTTCGTGCCCCGGCTGCAGCAGTCGGCGATCGTGGCGCACCGCGCGGACTTCGAGGCGGTCGGTACGGCGCTGCTGGCGCCGCCGCCGGAGGCGGTCGCCGTCTTCGAGGACAAGGTGATCGCCTACGAGGCCGTGCAGGCGATCGGGGTGCCGGTGCCGTTGTGGTGGCGGGTGCGCAGCGCCGATGAACTCGTCGCCGCCGTCGAGGAGTTGGAGGCGGGCGGGCACAAGGCGTGCTTCAAGCCGGCGTCCGGTGCGGGTGGGGTGGGCTTCCGTGTGATCACGCGCACCCCCTTCTCGATGGTTCACCTGAACGGGTTCCCGAGCCCCTACGTGCCGCTGGACACGGTCGTGGAGGTGCTGAAGCAGTCCGACGAGCCGGTCGACTGGATCGTGATGCCGCGCCTTGAGCAGCCGGAGGTGTCGGTGGACTGCCTCACCGGGCCGGACAACCGGGTGCGGCTGGCGATCGGGCGGACGAAGAACGGGCGTCGGCGCGGGTTCACGCTGCACGAGCAGTGGCTGGAGCCGGCGCGGCGGCTCGCCGAGGAGTTCGGGCTGCACTATCTGTCCAACATCCAGTTCCGGATGTTCGGGGACGAGCCGGTGTTGATGGATGTCAACACGCGTCCCGCCGGCGGCTTGCACCAGCTCTCCCTGTGCGGTGTCAACGCCCCTTGGGCAGCTGTGCAGTTGGCGCTGGGTGAGGACCCGGGTGAGGTGACGCCGCCGTTCCTGGGGCAGGACTACACGGTGGTTTCCGGGCCGCGGCCGCTCCGTGCCGTTTCTCTGCCCGCACAGCGAGTCGAGGAGACCGAGCCTCTGCTGCCCGTGGTGCCTGCACCCGTGGAGAGCGTTGAGGCCGCGGCGGAGGCACTCCCGCTCTAGGTTCAGCCGCACGTCAGTCCACTCACCGGTATGGACCAATTCCGTCATTCTCCTTGACAGGCGGATTGGTCCATACCAACTTGGTTGCGCACCCCTCTGCACTTCTCTCTGCACTCCCGAACACCCCCATTCCTTCAGGGAGATCGCGTGCGCAACACACTCAGACGTTCCAGACGTCGGCTTCTCGCTCTCCTCGGTTCCGCCGCTCTCGCGCTCGCCGGAGCCATCGCTCTTCCGGGTACCGCACAGGCGGCCAACATCCTGACCAATCCGGGCTTCGAGTCGGGGAGCCTCTCGCCCTGGTCGTGCACCGGGAATCTCGGTTCGATCGTCTCCTCACCCGTGCACGGGGGCTCCAAGGCCCTGCAAGGGGCGGTGACGGACAGCGACAACGCGCAGTGCACGCAGACCGTCTCCGTGCAGCCCAACACGGCGTACAACCTGACCGGTTGGGTGCGCGGCAGCTATGTGTACCTGGGCGTGAGCGGCGGCGCCTCGAACTGGACCACCTCTCCGTCGGCGTACAGCCAGCTGTCCGTGTCGTTCACCACGGGGGCCTCGCAGACCAGCGCCACGATCTACGTCCACGGCTGGTACGCCCAAGGGACCTACTACGCCGACGACATCAGCCTCGACGGGCCCGGTGGCGGTGGGGGCGGGTCCGACACCCAGGCGCCGACCGCGCCCACCGGGCTGACCTCCACCGGCAAGACCTCGTCGAGTGTGTCGCTGTCGTGGAACGCGTCGTCGGACAACGTGGGTGTCACGGCGTACGACATCTACAGCGGCTCGAACAACGTGCTCAGTGTGTCCGGGACGAGTGCGACTGTCAGCGGCCTTTCGCCGAGCACGAGTTACGCCTTCACCGTCAAGGCACGGGACGCTGCCGGGAACACCTCCGGTGCCTCCAACTCGGTGTCCGTGACCACCGACGCGGGCAGCGGTGGCGGGAGTGGGTTCAAGCAGGCCGCGCCCTATCTGTACGAGGGCTGGGGCGATCCGCCGAGTCCGAGCACCGTGATGAGCGCCACCGGCATCAAGTGGTTCACGATGGCGTTCGTGCTGGACTCCGGTGGCTGCACGCCCGCCTGGGACGGCAGCCGGGCGCTGACCGGCGGGGTCGACCAGACCGCCATCAACCAGATCCGGTCGGCCGGCGGTGACATCGTGCCGTCCTTCGGCGGCTGGCAGGGCAGCAAGCTCGGTGCCAACTGCTCCTCCGCGAGCGCGCTCGCCGGAGCCATCCAGAAGGTGATCGACGCCTACGGGCTCAAGGCCGTCGACATGGACATCGAGAACACGGACGAGTTCGAGAACGAGGCCGTGCAGGCGAAGATCCTGACCGCGCTGAAGACCGTCAAGGCCAACAACCCCGGGCTGAAGACGATCGTCACCTTCGGCACGTCGACCACCGGGCCGACGTACTACGGCAACCGGCTCATCGAGCAGGCCCAGTCGCTCGGCGCCAACATCGACGTCTTCACGATCATGCCGTTCGACTTCGGCGGCGGCTCGGACATGTACGGCAACACCGTGAACGCGGCGGAGGGCCTGAAGGCCAAGCTGAAGTCGACGTTCGGATGGGACGACGCCACCGCGTACTCCCACATCGGCATCTCCGGCATGAACGGCCTGTCCGACCAGCAGGAGACCACGACCACGGCGATCTGGACCCAGATCAAGGACTGGTCCAACAGCCATCACATCGCACGCCTCGCCTTCTGGTCGGTCAACCGTGACCGGCCGTGCCCGGGCGGCGGCGTGGTGAGCAACTGCTCCGGCATCAGCCAGAACAACTGGCAGTTCACCTCGATCACGGCCGGCTTCACCGGCTGACGGCGACCGGAAGAAGGGCTGGCGCCCGGGCCCCCGCGGCGGGAAGAATCGTGTCCCGCCGCGGGGGCCTCCTCGTGGTCCGACGTGACGGAAATCGGGGGCGGCACAGGCGTGAGGAAGAGGATCGCGGCCGCCTGGTGTCTGGTGCTCCTCCTCGCGCTCGGCCTCGCCGCCTGCGGGGTGCCCGGGGAGAGCGACAAGGCCCCCGAGTCCGTGCGACAGCGCCCCGGCCAGGCCGACTTACAGGCCTCGGTCGTCGACGACCGCAAGCACCTCTTCGACGGTTCCCTCGCCTACGACCCCTCCGTCTCGGTCTCCGTCGACGGCAACCTGACCTACGACGTCCGCCTCACCGCGCGGGACGAGAAGTCCTCGCACGGCACCGCACAGGCCGCGCTGGTGACCCGGGCCTTCCAGGTGGGCGGGGCCGAGGGGGCCGCTCTGTCGGCCGGCGACTCGGATGTGCGGGTGGTGTTGCTGACCCCCATGCCCAAACACCAGTTCATCGCCCGGCCCGGAGACACCGCGGAGTGGCAGTGGAGCGTGTCCGCCACCGAGCCGGGCGACTACGGCCTCGCCCTCACCGTGACCACGTTCCAGGGCGACTCGGACCGCGCCCTGGACACCCTCGCCCCGATCACCATCCACCTGAGCGTGCACAACACCTGGTCGCACCGTTTCGCCTCGATGCAGAACTGGCTGTACACGGCGGCGGGCATCGCGGGCGCCCTGGTGGCCGTCCACGCGCTCCGGGCTCCCCTGACCGAACTCGTACGAGGACGGCGGGAAGCCCGGCGACAGCGCGACGAGGACCGGGACGGCTACATGTGAGCGACCGTCAGAATCGGCCCGACCCCCGGTACAGCTCCAGCTCCCCGTCCAACTCGACGGCCAGCACGGTGGCGTACGGGTCCAGGTCCGCCTCCGTCGGCGGGTCGATCCACAGCACGCCGACCGCGTCGTGCAGCCCGCCGACCACCCGCGCGCCGAGCTCGGTGCCGGTGCCCACCACGCTGACCTTGCGGACCTTCGTGGCCAGGCCCCGGACGCCGATCTCGGCGCGCGGGATGTCGAACAGGGTGAGGTAGAGAGTGCGCCGGTCGGCGGAGAGGGTGCTGGGCCCGTAGTGGTGCCCGGCGGGCAGGCCGCGCACCGTGCCGTACACCGCCTCCGCGTGCTTGCGGATCCACTCCCCCAGGCCTTCCAGGCGCTCGACCTGCGGCTGCGGGATGGTGCCGTCCTCCATCGGGCCGACGTCGAGGAGGAGGTTGCCGCCTCCGCCGATCGTCTCCGTGAAGTAACGGACCAGCTGGGCAAGGGACTTGTGGTTGTGGTCCTGGTGCTGGTAGCCCCACGAGTCGTTGATCGTCAGGCACAGCTCCCAGGGACCGTCCGGCGGCACGATGGGCGCGCCCTGCTCCGGCGTCGCGTAGTCGCCCTCGCTGAGCATGCGGGCGTTGAAGACGACATGCGGCACGTACGAGCGGATGTGCGCGGCGAGTTCGGGGATCCGCCACTGCTCCTCGCTGCGGTCCCACTCGCCGTCGAACCACATCAGGTCGGGGTGGTAGCGGGAGGCCAACTCCGTGATCTGGCCGTCCCGGTAGGCGATGAACCGCTCCCAGGCCTGAAGGTCCTCGTCCTCGGCCGCCACCTCGGAGTAGCGGTTGTCCTCCTGCTCCGGCGGGCGGCCCGGCTTGCGCGTGGAGGCGTAGTCGGGGTGGTTCCAGTCGGAGTGGGAGTAGTAGAAGCCGACCTTGAGGTCCTTCTCGCGCAGGGCCTCGGCGTAGGGGCCGAGGTAGTCCCTGCCGAGGTTGAGGTCGCCGTACTCCGTGTCCCACAGGGCCACGCCGTCGTGGTGACGGCTCGTCAGGACCGCGTACCTGGCGCCGGCCCGGGCGAACAGGTCCGCCCACGCCTTCGGGTCGTACTTGGCACCCGTGAAACGCTCCAGCTGGGACATGTACTGGTCGTGCGGCACGATGTCGTCGTAGAACGACCAGGACTCCTGGACGCCGTCGACAGCGTAGATGCCCCAGTGGACGAAGATCCCCAACTTGGCGTCGGTGAACCAGGGTTGCATGGGCATCGGTCAGGCCCTCCGCAGGCGGAGCGTCAGGATCTGGAAGGGGCGGAGGGAGACGGAGACCCCGCCGTCGGCCGACTCCGCGTCCTCCAGGGGGCGTTCGAGCAGGTCGGTCACCTGGGCACCGGCCAGCGGGAAGCTCGTGCGCAGCACACCCGTGGCCCGTCCGCCGTTGGACTCGTAGAGGCGGACGACGACGTCGCCGCTCTCGTCGTCGGCCAGCTTCACGGCCTCGACCGTCACGCCCTCCCCGTCCACGGAGACGACCGGCTCCGGCGCGCCCGCCGAATCGGCCACCCTCAGCGGGAGGTTGAGGGCGTAGCCCTCGGCGACGGCGTCCTCGATGCTCGCGCCGGGCAGGAGCGAGTACGTGATGCGGTGGCGGCCCTGGTCGGCGCCCGGGTCCGGGACGCGCGGGGCGCGGACCAGGCTGAGGCTGACCCGAGTCGTCGTACCGCCGTCCTCGCGGACCGTGCGGGAGACGTCATGGCCGTAGGTCGAGTCGTTGATCACGGCGACGCCGTAGCCGGGCTCGGCCACGTGCACCCAGCGGTGGCCGGAGACCTCGAAACGGGCCGCCTCCCAGCTGGTGTTGGTGTGCGTGGGCCGCTGGATGTGGCCGAACTGGATCTCGGCGGAGGAGTGCGGGGCGCGGATGTCGACGGGGAAGCCCGCCTTGAGGAACTTCTCGGCCTCGTGCCAGTCGATGTCCGTCTCGAAGTCGATCCGGGGGCTGCCCGCGCGGAGCGTGATCGTCTGGGTGATCTGCGAGCCCTTGCCGAAGGATCGGGTGACACGGATCGAACCGAGCAGCGGGTCCTCGTCGACGACGACCAAGGAGTCGGCGTCCAGCAGGTCCGTGTAGCGGTTCTTGTAGTGCTTGTCGACGTCCCAGGCGTCCCAGTAGTTCGGGAGGTCGGTGTGCAGGCGCAGCAGGTTGCCCTTGTCGGCCAGGACTTCACGGCCGCCGGCCCGCAGGTCGCGCACGGACGCCAGCGTCCCGTCCTCCGCCACCTCCACCCGCACCAGGCCGTTGTCGAGGACGCGCCCGCTCACCGTGACCGGCTGCGGGGCCTCGGCCACCACGACCGGCGCGCTGCCGTTCGCCGGCACCTCGACGTACGTGGGCACACCGGTGGCGGTACGGATGACCTCGGCGCGGTCGAAGGGGCTGGTGTTGAAGACCCGGGTCCCGCCACCGCCCAGCGCGGCCACGGCCTCCGCGGTCAGCTCCTCCAACTCGACGGCCACGCGGGCGTATTCGGCCTCCGCCTCCCGGTGCACCCAGGCGATGGACGAACCCGGCAGGATGTCGTGGAACTGGTGCAGCAGCACCGTCTTCCACAGCCGGTCCAGCTTCTCGTACGGGTAGGCGTAGCCCGCCGCGTGCAGCGCCGCCGTCGTCGCCCACAACTCGGCCTCGCGCAGCTTGTGTTCGGAGCGACGGTTGCCCTGCTTGGTGCGGGCCTGCGAGGTGTAGGTGGCGCGGTGCAGTTCCAGGTAGAGCTCACCGACCCACACCGGGGCGTCCGGGTACTCCTCGCGGGCCTTGGCGAAGAAGGCGTCCGGGTGCTCGACGACGACCTTGGGCGAGCCCTCCAGGTCGGCCAGCCTGCGTGCCCGTTCCATGATCTCGCGGGTGGGGCCGCCACCGCCGTCGCCCCAGCCGAAGGGGGCGAGGGAGCGGGTGGCGTTGCCCTTCTCGGCGTAGTTGCGGACCGCGCGGGACATCTCCTCGCCGCTGAAGCGTGCGTTGTAGGTGTCGACGGGCGGGAAGTGGGTGAAGATGCGGGTGCCGTCGATGCCCTCCCACCAGAAGGTGTGGTGGGGGAAGGTGTTGGTCTGGTTCCAGGAGATCTTCTGGGTGAGGAACCAGTCGTTGCCGGCGAGCTTGGCGAGCTGCGGGTACGCGGCGTTGTAGCCGAAGGAGTCCGGCAGCCAGACGCCCTTGGTCTCGATGCCGAAGTGCTCGATGAAGAACCGCTTGCCGTGGACGAGCTGGCGGGCGATGGCCTCGCCGCCGGGCAGGTTGCCGTCGGACTCGACCCACATGCCGCCGACCGGCGCCCACTGGCCCTTCTTCACGGACTCCTGGATGCGGGCCCAGACGTGCGGGTAGTTGTCGCGCACCCACTCGTACTGCTGGGCCTGGGAGCAGGCGAAGACGAACTCCTCGTACTCGTCGGCGAGCGAGGTCACGTTCGAGAACGTACGGGACGTCTTGCGCTTGGTCTCACGGATGGGCCACAGCCACGCCGAGTCGATGTGGGCGTGGCCGACGCCGGAGATGACGTGGGCGCTGGCGTTCGCGGGCTTGGACAGGACCGGGCGCAGGGCCTCGCGCACGGCTGCGGCGGAGCCCGAGATGTCGTCCAGGTCCAACAGGTCCAGGGAGCGGTCCAGCGCGTGCATGATCTCGTGCCGGCGCGGGTCGTGCTCACCGAGCTCGACCATCAGCTCGCGCAGCACCTGGAGGTCGAGGTCGAGGTGCCAGACCTCCTCGTCGAGGACGGCGAGGTCGGCGCGCTGGAAGGTGTAGAGGGGCTTGTCGCCGGCGGTCAGGACATCGCCCAGCGGGGTCGGAGCCGCGAAGTTGTTGGCGAGGATGTCGGGGTTGGAGGCCGCCTCGACCAGATAGTCGATCTGTTCGCCGCCCTGCGCCGGGTTCGCGATCGGCACGTACTGGTTGAGCGGGTTGACCGCCTTCAGCGGGCGGCCGTCGGGCAGGTGGACCAGGGCCTCGGCCTGGTTGCCCGGCCAGTCGCCGACGAAGCCGAGGTCGATGACCGCCTCCACGCGCCTGCCCGCCCACTCGGCGGGCACCCGGCCGTTCATCCGGAACCAGGTCGTGCCCCACGGCGGGCCCCACAGGGTGTCCATCGCGAAGGGCTCGTAGCGCGCGGACGCGGCCTCCTCGAAGGGGACCGGCTCGCCCGGCGCCTGCCAGGCCTCGACCGTCATCGGGACGGTGGCCGCGTAGACGGCGGGCTTGATGCGCTGGGTGTGGAGGCGCTCGGCGCGCTCCTCGATCCGGCGGCGTTCGTCGTGCATCAGAAGTCTCCAGTGCGGGAGAGAGCGGAGGGAAAGCGCTTTCCAGCGAGTGCTTACTTAAGGTACGCCAGGCCGGGGTGGACGTCGGCATAGCCCTCGACCAGCCGTCGGGCCACGTTCACGGAGTCGACCAGCGGGTGCAGCGCGAACGCCTTCACCGCTGTCGTACGGGAGCCGGACTCGGCGGCGGCGAGCACCTCGCGCTCGACCGCCTTGACCGCGCAGACCAGCCCGGTGGCGTGGTCGGGCAGCGGGGCGACGGAGACCGGGTGGGCGCCGTTGGCGTCGACCAGACAGGGCACCTCGATGACCGCGTCGGTGTCGAGCACGGAGAGTGTGGTGCGGTTGCGGACGTTGAGGATCAGGGTGGTGCGTTCGTCGCGGGCGATGGCCCGCATCAGGGCGAGCGCGACCTTCTCGTAGCCGCCGGAGAGGTCGTCGGCGTCGCGCTCCCCGGCGCCCGCGGTCTCCCGGTTCTCCGCCATGTACGTCGCCTCGCGCTCGGCCCGGGTGCGGTCCCAGGCGGCGAGGGCGTGGGCGTCGGGGTCGCGCATCTCCTCGTAGAAATGGGCCTGCTGGTCGCGGAGGAAGGCGCCGCGGGTCTTCTCGGCCTGCTGGTAGGCGCGGACGGCCTCGCGGTTGAAGTAGTAGTAGTGCAGGTACTCGTTCGGGATCGCGCCGAGGGACTGGAGCCAGTCGACGCCGAAGAGCTTGCCCTCCTCGAAGGAACCGAGCAGGTCGGGGTCGGCGAGCAGCCGCGGGAGCTCGTCACGCCCTGCGATGTGCAGGCCGCGGACCCAGCCGAGGTGGTTGAGGCCGACGTAGTCGATCCACGCCTCCTTCGGGTTCCCGCCGAGCACCCGGGCGATACGGCGGCCGAGGCCGACCGGCGAGTCGCAGATGCCGATGACGCGGTCGCCGAGGTGGCGGGACATGGCCTCGGTGACCAGGCCGGCCGGGTTGGTGAAGTTGATGACCCAGGCGTCGGGGGCGAGCCGGGCCACCCGCTGGGCGATGTCGACGGCGACGGGAACGGTCCGCAGGCCGTAGGCGATGCCGCCCGCACCGACCGTCTCCTGGCCGAGGACGCCCTCCGCGAGGGCCACCCGCTCGTCGTTCGCCCTGCCCTCCAGACCGCCGACGCGGATCGCGGAGAAGACGAAGTCGGCTCCGCGCAGGGCCTCGTCGAGGTCGGTCGTCGCGGTGACGTCGGGGGCGTCGGCGACCTGCGCGGCCTGCTCGGCGAGGACACGGGTCACCGCGGACAGCCGGCCGGCGTCCAGGTCGTGCAGGACGACCTCGGTGACCCGGCCCTCGCCTCTGTCGCCCAGGAGCGCCCCGTACACGAGCGGCACCCGGAACCCGCCGCCGCCCAGAATCGTCAGCTTCACGCTTGCACCTTTCCTGCCACGACCACTTCGACGCCCGCCTCCTCCAGCGAGGAGCGGGTCGCCGGATCGGCCGGCGCGTTCGTCACCACCACGTCCAGGTCCTCGGGACCGCAGACCTTCGCCATCCCGGTGCCCGGGAACTTCGCCGAGTCGGCGAGCAGGACGACCTTCTCGCTCGCCTTGATCATGGCGCGCTTGACCGGCACCTCGACGACCGTCGTGTCCATCACCTGCCCACCGGGGCGCACTCCACTGGTGCCGAGGAAGAGCCAGTCGGCATGCAGCTGGCGCAGGTTGTCCTCGGTGAGGAAGCCGACCAGGGAGCGGTACTCGCGGCGGAGCATGCCGCCGAGCAGCACCAGTTCGATGCCCTCGTCGTCGGCGAGCTCCTCGTAGACCACCAGATTGCTGGTGATCACCGTGAGGCGGCGGCCGTGCAGCTGGCGGGCGAGCCGGAAGGCCGTGGTCCCGATGTCGAGCAGGACGGACTGGCCGTCGCTCACCATCGCCGCGGCACGGGCGGCTATCGCGTCCTTCTCGGCCACGCGGACCTCGGCGACCTCGGCGAAGGGCTGGTCGCCCTCGTCCGCGACGGCGCCGCCGTGCACGCGCGTGAGCAGACCGTCCTCCTCGAGCTTGACCAGGTCGCGCCTGATCGTGGCGGGGCTCACGCCCAGCTGCTCGGAGAGGTCGGTCACAGCCGCGGGGCCACCGGAGCGCAGGGCCCGCAGGATGAGTTGGTGTCGTCGTTCTGCCAGCACGGCGTGCACACTACTCGTCATCTTCAATCATTTCCATGCTCAGTTCTGCTCGGGTATTGACCAATCTCGTGGATCAGCGCACGATTCCCGTCATCGAAAATGACGAGTTTTGACGAGAGGCTGTGCGCGTGGACGACGACAGGCCCGACGTGCTCCTGACCGGGCTGCTCTTCTACGACCTCGTCCTCACGGGGCTCGGGAAGCCGCCGACGCCGGGTGAGGAGATCTGGACGGACGGCATGGGCTGCGGCCCCGGCGGCATCGCGAACCTCGCGGTGGCCGCGTCCCGGTTCGGTCTGCGCACCTCGCTGGCCGCGGTCTTCGGCGACGACTTCTACGGCGAGTACTGCCGTGACATCCTGTGCGACCAGGAAGGCATCGACCTCTCGCTCTCCCGCACGGCGGACGGCTGGCACACCCCCGTCACCGTCTCGCTCGCACACGGGAACGACCGCGCCCTGGTCACCCACGGCCAGGAGCCCCCGTACTCGCAGGACGTGCTGATGGGCGACCCGCCCGAGGCGCGCACCGCCCTCATCCACCTCGAGGCCGAGCCGCGCGAGTGGATCGCCGAGGCCGCCGCGAACGGCACGCACGTCTACGCCGACGTCGGCTGGGACCCCACCCAGGAGTGGTCCACCGACCTCCTCGACCAGCTGAAGCTCTGCCACGCCTTCCTCCCCAACGAGACCGAGGCGATGGCCTACACCCGCACCGACAGCGCGGTCGCGGCCCTCGGCACGCTCTCCGAACTCGTCCCGGTCGCCGTGGTCACGCGCGGCGGGGACGGCGCGGTCGCCGTCGACCAGGTCACCGGCGAGTACGCGGAGGTCCCGGCCCTGGACGTCGACGTCCTCGACGCGACGGGCGCCGGTGACGTGTTCGGCGCGAGCTTCGTCGCCGCCTCGCTCGGCGGCTGGCCGCTGGAGGAACGGCTGCGGTTCGCCGTTCTGGCCGCGGGCCTGGCCGTCCAGCACCACGGCGGGGCGCTCGCCGCGCCCGGCTGGTACGGCGTCGCCCGCTGGTGGCGCTCCCTGACCGACCCCGACCTCAAACGCGCGTACGGCTTCCTGGCGGACCGTCTCCCGTCGGACGTCGGCCCGCCGGTGCGGTACGCGCCGGTGACCCCGCCCGCCCCGCACACGCTCGTCGGTCCACGCGTCTCCGACCGGCTGCACTGACCCCTCAAGCCCCTCAGCACCTCGAACAGGAACAACAGGAGTGACCCGTGGACCTTTCTCGTAGAGGCTTCCTCCAGGCCGCCGCGCTCACCGCGGCCGCGTCCGGCCTGACCGTCGCGTGCGGCGGCAGCTCGGGATCGGGCGGCACCAAGAACGGCAAGAACCTCACCCTGTGGTACTGGGGTGGCGCGCTCAGCGAGAAGGTGGTCGCGGAGGCGAAGACGCACTTCAGCGGCCAGATCAAGCTGACCACCGCCTCCATAGGCGGCGACTTCAAGCAGAAGCTCACCACCACCATCGCGGCGGGCACCTCCGTGCCGGACATCACCGGCATCAAGGGCGAGGACATCGCGTCCTTCCTGCCCAACGCCAACCGCTTCCTCGACCTGAACGACCTCGGCTTCAAGAAGCTCTCGTCCCAGTACCTGGACTGGAAGACCAAGCTCGCCCAGACCGCGGACGGCAAGCAGATCGGCTTCCCGATCGACATCGGCCCCACCGCGCTGTTCTACCGCGAGGACCTCTTCGCCAAGGCCGGGGTGCCGACCGACCCCGACAAGGTCGCCGCCCTGGTCAAGACCTGGGAGGACTACTTCACGCTCGGCACCGAGCTGCAGAAGAAGAACCCCGGCACCTACCTGGTCAACAACCTCGGCTCCATGTTCGACATGACCGTCGGCCAGGGCACCCAGCGGTTCATCGACAAGAACAACCACTTCATCGGCGACCAGGACCACATCCGCGCCGCCTGGACCACGTCGGTGCGCCCCTACACCCTCGGCCTCGACGCCAAGATCAACGACAACACCTGGAACGCCGCAATCGGCAAGAACCTCCTCACCGAGCTCGGCGCGGCCTGGCACGCGCTGGACATCGAGCAGGCGGCCCCGGCCACCAAGGGCAAGTGGCGGGTGTGCGCGATGCCCGTCGGACCGGCCAACCAGGGCGGCTCCTACCTGGCCCTGCCCAAGCAGTGCCGCAACCCCGAAGAGGCATTCAAGATCATCAGCTGGATCCTCAGCCCCGCCAACGACGCCCGCGGCTTCACCGACGCCGCCATCTTCCCCGCCGCCCCGGCCGCCTACACCACGCCGGCCATGACGGGCCCGGACGCCTTCTTCGGCGGACAGAAGATCATCGAGGTCTTCGGGCCGGCCGCCAAGGCCGTCCCGGACGCCTACGAGGCCCCGGCCGACGCCGCTGTCATGGCTCCCTACAAGACGGAGCTGACCAACATCGAGGCCAAGGGCAAGAAGCCCGACGACGCCTGGAAGGACGCGGTCAGCCAGGCCAAGCAGATCGCCCGGCGGCAGGGGGTGAGCTGAGGTGTCGTCACCTCCGGTGACCGGCCCCGCCGAGGCGCCCC